>DATNKQ010000154.1:0-27925 GCA_035603315.1 Thermoanaerobaculia bacterium | reverse complement strand
CGCGGCCGGCGGACGGGAGTAGACGAATCCCAGCCCGAGGGCGGCCAGGATGGCGATCCCCAGCGTCCCCCCCAGCACCCGCGCGCGCCCCTGGCGGCGCTCGGCCGCGCGCTCCAGGCGGCCGGCGGCGGCATGGGCGGGCGAGGAGGCCCCCTCTGCGCCGGCCACCGCCGGCACTCCGCTGCGGCCGGCCCGCCCGGGGACGAGGAGCATCAGGAGGGGCAGGGCGAGCACGGCGAGGACGAAGAAGAACTCGTTCTTGACCAGCGGTCCGATGGTCGCCATGGTGGTCGGGTTGGCGGCCAGCCAGCCGGCCTCGGAGAGCTCGTGGTAGCCGTTCAGGAGGAGCTGCAGGAGGAAGATGAGAAGCGCGATGCCGGTGATGGTGAAGAAGCGCCCGAGGTCGACCCGCACGCTGCCGCGCACGAAGAGGACGCCGAAGACGGCAGCGGCGGCGAGGCCCACGAGGGCGCCCAGGACGGCGAGGAGGCCGGTGGTGGTGAGCGAGAGGGCGGAGAGGAAGAGCACCGTCTCCACCCCTTCGCGGAAGATCATCAGGAAGGTGAAGAGGAAGAGGCCGGCCGCCACCGAGCCCGGCCGCTCGCGGGCGAGGATGCGGGCGAGCGAGCCCTTCATCTGGCCGGAGATGGCGTGCGAATGGCGCCACATCCAGAGCAGGAGGGTGGCGACGAGGACGGCGGAGGCCACGTAGAGGAGCCCTTCGAGCACCTCCTCGTTGACGGTCACGCGGTAGAGGAGCAGCGAGCCGGCCAGCGAGGCGGCGGCGGCGGCGGCGATGCCCGCCCAGACGGCGCCCAGGAAGCGCTCGTTGCCCTCCTTGCGCAGGAAGGCGACGATGATCCCCACCATGAGCGCCGCTTCGATCCCTTCGCGGAGGGTGACGATCAACGACTCAAACAGGGGCCACCTCCGCGCATCGGTTGCAGAGGCCGGTGATCTGCAGCGTGTGCTGCGCCGGCACGAAGCCGTGGGCGCGGCAGATCTCCCCCTGCAGCGCGGCGATCCCCGGGCTCACGAACTCCACCACCCGGCCGCAGCCGGTGCAGACGAGGTGGTCGTGCTGCTGGCCGCCGTGGACGTGCTCGTAGAGGTATTGCCGGTGCCCGAGGCGCTGCTTGCGGGCGAGCCCGCAGTCGACGAGGAGGTCGAGGTTGCGATAGACGGTGGCGCGCGAGATCTTCGAGCCGCGCGCCTTGAGGGCGCCCAGGAGCGCTTCGGCGTCGATGTGGCCGTGCTGCGAGAAGACCTCCTCGAAGAGCGCCAGCCGCTCGCCCGTCACCCGCTGTCCGCGGCTGCGCAGGAAGCCCAGGAACTGCTCTCGCTCGCGGGTGTCGGCCATGATGAGTCTTCCGAAGAAGCTTCCTGAGATTTCGTCTCAATAGCTTCACGGGATTCTGGACCGCAGGAGTACGGTTTGTCAACTTCTAGATTGGAAAGGCCTACCGCCGGTCGAGGGGGACGAACTCCCTCTCGGTGGCGCCGGTGTAGATCTGGCGCGGCCGGTTGATGCGGGTCTTGGGGTCCTCCCGCATCTCCTTCCAGTGAGCGATCCAGCCTGGCAGCCGGCCGAGGGCGAACATCACCGTGAACATGTTGGTGGGGATGCCCATGGCGCGGTAGATGATGCCGCTGTAGAAGTCGACGTTGGGATAGAGCTTGCGCTCGATGAAGAACTCGTCGGAGAGCGCCACCTCTTCGAGGCGCTTGGCGATGTCCAGGAGCGGGTCCTGGATGCCGAGCTCGGCCAGCACCTCCTCGCAGGTCGCCTTGAGGATGCGCGCCCGCGGGTCGAAGTTCTTGTACACGCGGTGGCCGAACCCCATGAGGCGGAAGCTGGAGCTCTTGTCCTTGGCCATGGCGACGTACTTCTTGTAGTTGCCGCCGTCGGCCTGGATGTGCTCCAGCATCTCGATCACCTGCTGGTTGGCGCCGCCGTGGAGCGGCCCCCAGAGGGCGCAGATGCCGGCCGAGATCGAGGCGAAGAGGTTGGCCTGGCTGCTGCCCACCATGCGCACGGTCGAGGTGCTGCAGTTCTGCTCGTGATCGGCGTGGAGGATGAGCAGCAGGTTCAAGGCCCGCTCGAGCACCGGCGAGACGGTGTAGGGCTCGGCGGGCACCGCGAACATCATGTAGAGGAAGTTGGCGCAGTAGGAGAGGTCGTTCTTCGGGTAGATGAATGGCTGGCCGACGTTCTTCTTGTAGGAGAAGGCGGCGATGGTCTTCGCCTTGGCGAGCAGGCGGATGATGTTGAGCTCGACGTCCTCGGGCTGCCCCGGCGCCGCGTAGTAGGTCGACAGCGACGCCACCATCGAGGAGAGAATCGCCATCGGGTGCGCGTTGGCGGGGTAGCTCTCGAAGAACTTCTTCATGTCCTCGTGCAGCAGGCTGTGGATGGTCAGGCGGGTGCGAAACTCGGCGATCTCGGCCTTGCTCGGCAGATGGCCGTAGATCAGCAGGTGGCAGATCTCGGTGAACTGGGCCCGCCCGGCGATCTCTTCGATGGGATAGCCGCGGTAGCGGAGGATCCCCTTCTCGCCGTCGATGAAGGTGATGCTGCTCTCGCAGGCGCCGGTGTTGGCGTAGCCGGTGTCGAGCGTGATGGCGCCCGTGCGCGAGCGCAGCTGCGAGATGTCGATGCCCTTCTCGCCCTCGGAACCGGTGACGACCGCCAGGTCGTACTCCTTGCCGTCCAGGGTGAGCCGGGCCGGCTTGGCGACGGTCTCCGCAGCCGGTTTTTCCTCGACGATCTCTTTGGTGGCTGACATCGCTCCAATTCTATTCCCCCACCGAGGAGGGCGCAAGAAAAGAAGACAGGTGCCAGTGGCTCAATTTGGCCTCGCGCAGCGACTGGCAGCGCCACACGTTCTACTTCTGCAGGCGCAAGGTGATCCCGGCGCGCCCCCGAAGGAGCGGAGCGAGGCCAAATTGAGCCACCGAGCCTACAGCTCGCGGAGCGCGTTCACCACCGGCATGCGGGCGGCGCGGATGGCCGGGAAGAGGCCGCCGATGAGCCCCATCACCAGGGCGTAGACGACCCCCTCGACCACCAGGCGCGGGGTCACCGCGAAGGCGAAGGCCACCTGGCTGAAGCTCGACCAGTTGAGGGTCGAGGTCTCGTAGCCGTTGAAGGCGACGTAGGCGACGACGGCGCCGACGATCCCGCCCAAGAGGGCCAGGAAGAGCGACTCGATCAGCACCGAGATCACGACCGGGCTGCTGCGGAAGCCGATGGCGCGCAGGGTGGCGATTTCGCGTGTGCGGGCGGCGACGGCGCTGTACATGGTGTTGAGGGCGCCGAAGACCGCCCCCACCGCCATGATGACGGCGATGATCGAGCCCAAGACGGTGACGAGCGTGGTCATCGCCCGCGACTGCTCGGCATAGTAGTCGCTCTCCCGCACGACGCTGACGTTCAGGCGCGGATCGGTGGTCAGCGCGTCCTTGAACTTGGGGAAGGCGGCCGCCGAGTCGAGCTTGGCGTAGACCGCCTGGAAGGTGTCGCCGCGGCGGTAGGCCGGCTGGAGGACGCCGGCGTCGCACCACAGCTCCGACTCGGCGACGCTGCCGCCGGAGGTGAACTTGCCGACCACCGTCCACACGTTCTCGCCCCAGCGCTGGGTGGAGCCGACGTCGAGCCCGGTGAACTGCTGCGCCGCCGCGCGGCCGACGAGGATCTCGTTCTTGCCCGGCTGGAAGCGCCGGCCCTCGACGACGCGGACGCCGTTGCGGACGTCGAAGGCGGCGGCCTGCACGCCGCGCAGGGGGACGTTCGCCTCGGTGCCCGTCGACCGCTTGGGCACGTCGACGATGACGTAGAGCTCGGCCGAGGCGGTGGGGCCGGCGGCGGTGCGCTGCACGCCGGGGGCGTCGGCGATCACCCGCGTGTCCTCGTGCCGCAGGCCGCTCATCATCTCCGAGTTGCTGCCGCTGCGCAGCACGATGGCGGTGTCCGGCGATCCCGACGAGGACATCGTCTTCTGGAAGCCGGCGGCGATCGAGAGCACCGCCACGAACACCGTGACGACGCCGGCGACGCCGAAGGCGGCGGAGGCCGAGGCCCCCTTGCGCTCCTTGATGGTGCGCAGGTTCAAGAGCGTTACTGCGGCGACCTGCGAGAGCCAGTTGCCCATGATCAAACCCTCCGCAACGCGTCGACGATGCGCAGACGCATCGCCTGGAGCGCCGGCAGGACCCCGGCCAGGAGGCCCAGGAGGACGGCGATGACGGCGCCCAGCACCAGGCCGTACTCCGGCAGGTAGAAGACGGGGAGGAAGCCGTGCGTCGGATCTCCCGTCACGGTGATGATGGTCCAGGCGATGAGGAGGCCGAAGCCGCCGGCTACGACGGCCAGGAGGAGCGACTCGGCGAGCACCAGGACGAGCACCTGCCGGTTGGTGAAGCCGAGCGTCTTCAGGACGGCGAGCTCGCTCGTGCGCTCGCGCACCGACTGCGCGATGGTGTTGCCGACGACGAGGAGGATGATGAAGAAGGCGGCCGAGACGATGGCGGTGATGAGCTCGCCGATGTCGCCCACCTGGTTGGCGAAGCCCTGCGCGAAGGCCTGCTCGGTCGAGGTCTTGGTCTCCGCCGGCGAGTTGGCGAAGCGCTCGTCGATCGTCTTGCCCACCGCGGTGGCGCTCTTGGGATCGGCGATGCGCTCGATGAACCATCCCACCGTGCCGCGGTCGGGGCCCGCCTCCTTGAGATAGTCGTAGTGGAAGTAGAAGTTGCTGGTGTCGGTCCCCTTCTCGGCGCCGGTGAAGATGCCGTCCAGGTTGAACTCCCAGCCGAGCGAGCCGTCGCGCTTGCGCATGTAGGTCGCCTGCAGCGGGATCTTGTCGCCCACCTTCCAGCCGAAGCGCTTGGCGGTGGCGATGCCGACGATGGCCCCCTGGCGGTCGGCCAGCCAGGCCTGGCGCTCGGCGGGCTTGAGGATGAACTCCGGATAGACGGTGAGAAAGGTTTCGGGATCGACCGCCATCTGGCCGAAGAAGTTCTTGGGGTCCTGATAGATGCCGCCGAACCAGGTGGAGTGGGTGACCAGCTTGACTCCCGGCACCTGGGCGATGCGGTCGAGGTAGGAGATCGGCAGCGGCTGGATCAGCGACACCTTGTGGATGCTCAGCAGGCGGTCGGCGCCGGAGACGTCGACCCCCATGCGGAAGGCCTGGCGGATGGCCATCAGGAAGCCGAAGAGCAGGAAGGAGAAGACGATCGACAGCACCGTGAAGGTGGTGCGCGCCTTGCGCCGCTTCAGGCTTCCCCAGAGCAGAGGCAGGAACTTCATAGCGAGGGCTCCTGCGAGAGCGTGCCCTTGTCGAGATAGACGGTGCGCCCGGCGCGGGCGGCGGCATGGGGATCGTGAGTGACCATGATGATGGTCTTGCCGTGATCCCGGTTGAGCGCCTGCAGGAGATCGAGGATCTCGTCCCCCGACTTGCGGTCGAGGTCGCCGGTGGGCTCGTCGCAGAGGAGGATCGTGGGATCGGTGACGATGGCGCGGGCGATGCCCACCCGCTGCTCCTGGCCGCCCGAGAGCTGGCGCGGATAGTGGCCGGCGCGGTCGGCCAGTCCGACGACGGCGAGCGCCGTGGCGACGTGCTGCCGGCGCTCCCGCTTCTTGAGCGAGGTGAGGAGGAGCGGCAGCTCGACGTTGCGCTCGGCGGTCAGCACCGGCAGCAGGTTGTAGAGCTGGAAGACGAAGCCGACGTGGCGCGCCCGCCAGTGCGCCAGCTTGCCGTCCGAGAGGCGGTCGATGGGCTCGCCGGCGACCTCGACCGTCCCCGAGGACGGCCGGTCGAGGCCGCCCAGGAGGTTCAGGAGCGTCGTCTTGCCCGAGCCCGAGGGCCCCATGAGGGCGAGGAACTCGCCCTTGCCGACCTCGAGGTTCAGCCCCTTCAAGATCTCCAGCCGCTCCTCGCCGCGGCGGAAGATCTTGTGCACGTCTCTGACCCGCACCAGCGAGCCGCTGCCGTTACCGTCGACCATGTCCGTTCCCTCGTCCCTTGCGTTCGTCCGCTTTCATTGTCATTTGACCGCGATGCGGTCGCCGTCCTTGAGATCCGGCGGTCCCTCGACGACCACCCGGTCGCCGCCGCGGAGGCCGGCGATCACCGGCACCTCGTCGCCGGCGGTGGCGCCCAGCTTGACCGCCCGCCGCTCGGCGTGGTCGCCCGCCACCACGAAGACGACGTCCTGCTCGCCCTCCTTGCGCAGGGCGGCCTTCGGCACCACGACCTCCGGCTTCGGCGCGCCGCCGGCCGTCTTGGTCTCCGCCTCGTCGGCCAGGAAGGCCACCTTGACCCCCATGTCGGGGAGGATCCGCGGGTCGAGCTGCTCGAAGGCCAGACGGACCCGTACCGTCGCCTTCTGGCGGTCGGCGGTGGGGATGGTGATGATGACCCGCGCCGGGATCGTCCAGTCGGGATAGGCGTCCAGCACCGCCTGCGCCTTCTGGCCCGGCTTCACCCGGTTGATGTAGCTCTCGTTGACGTCGACGTCGATCTCCAGCGACTTCATGTCCACCACGGTGCAGATGCCGGTGCGGGTGAAGCCGCCGCCGGCCGACACCGGCGAGATCATCTCGCCGGGTTGGGCGTCCTTGGTGACCGCCACTCCCGTGAAGGGGGCGCGGATGACCATGTCCTCCAGCGCCTGGCGCTGCACCTGAACCGATCGGTCGGCGACCTTGATGTCCTCCCGCAGCACGGCGAGGTGGGCGGCGAACGAATCGGCGTCGGCGTCGGCGACGTCGAGGTCGGCCTGGCTGGAGACCCCCTGCGCGGCGAGCTGCCGCAGGCGCCGGCGGTTGACCTCGGCCTGCTTCAGTCGCACCTCGGTCTCGGCGAGCGAACGCCGCGCGGAGGCGAGCTGAGCCTCGGTGAGCTCGAGCTGGCGCTGGATGGAGGTGGGATCGAGGCGGGCCAGCACCTGTCCCTCGTGCACCACCATCCCCTCCTCGACCAGCACCTCGGTCACCTTGCCGGTGACCTTCGAGGAGACCGTCGCCGCCCGCCGGGCGGTGACGTAGCCGGAGGCGTTCAGGACGGTGCCGGCGACGTTGCCGGACAGCTCGCGCGCCGCCGCCACCTTGACCTCCCTGGCGCGCGGGTGGGCGAGCCACCACCAGGCGCCCAGCCCGAGGGCCACGGCAAGGGCGGCCAGGACGATCCAGACGGCCCGTTTCGAGCCGCCCTCGGCCGCCGGGTCGCGTTCGATGCGCAGGCCCTCCAGGGAAGGGGAGGCGCTGTGGTCCGATGCCATGTCTCGTCTTCCTCGGGCGCGGTGCGCCTCAGGCCTCGAAGATCGCGCAGGAGCTGTCATTCTCCCACACCTCGACCCGCAGCACCCGCACCCGCCCGCCGTCCGTCGCCTGGAGGCGCCTGCCGACCTCCTCGTAGACGTACTTGGAGAGCATCTCGGCGGTGGTGTTGCGTTCGTCGAACGGCGGGATGTCGTTGATCACCCGATGATCGAACGGCCCCACGATCTCCCCGACGACGGCTTTCAGGTCCGCGAAGTCGAGCACCATCCCCAGCGCGTCGAGCCGCTCCGCCGTGACGTGCACCCGCACCCGGTAGTTGTGGCCGTGCAGGTTCTCGCAGCCGCGGGTGTGGCCGCGGATGGCGTGCGCGGCGGCGAAGGTGAAGTCCTTCCAGATGGTGTGCATCGTCTCTTACTTCAGGCGGCCCTCAGGCGGCGAGCAGGAACTCGACCGTCGGCGGCAGGCCGGCGTCGAGCCCGCGGGGGCTCCAGGAGAGCTCGCGGCGGGCGCGGGAGTCGTCGAAGACCCAATTGCGGGTGAGGTTGCCGAGTTGCTCGGGGGAGAAAGACGGGCGCCGGCCGCGCAACCGGTAGAGCGGGCCGGCGGCGCCCAGGAGGACGCGGGTCAGGCCGAGCGGCAGGGAGAGGCGCGGCGGCTTGACTCCAGCCAGGGCGCAGGCGCGGTCGGCGAGCGCGCGCAGGGTCATGACGTCGCCGGTCAAGAGGTACGCGCGGCCCGGCTCGGCGCGCTCCATCACCCGCGCCATGCCGTCGACCAGGTCGTCGAGGTAGACCCAGTTGGCCGCGCGCTCCGCCGCCACCAGGGCCGGATAGCGCCCCTTGACGAGCATGCGGAGGATGGCGTTGGCGCCCTCTTTCTTTCCCGGCGGGCCGTAGACGAGGCTGGGGTAGACGGTGTTGACCTTGAGCCCCCGCTTGGCCCATTCCTGGATGGCCGCCTCGCCGGCGTGCTTGGTGGCGCTGTAGAGGGTGGGGAACGGCTCGATGGCCGGCGACTCCTCGGTGGCCGCCGAGCCGTCGGCCGGGCTGCCGCCGAAGTAGGCCATCGAGGAGACCGAGAGGAAGCGTCCCACTCCCAGCTTGAAAGCGAGCGAGGCGACGTTCTCGCTCCCCTGGACGTTGGCCGTCCGCATGCGCGCCGGACCGTGGTTGAAGTCGAGCTCGGCGGCGGCGTGGATCACCCAGTCGCTCCCCGCCATCCCCTCGCGCATCGACGCGCGGTCGCCGATGTCGCCGACGAAGGTGGCGACGCCCAAGTCGGCGAGCGGCTGCAGGTTGCTCGTCGCCCGCACCAGGGCCCGCACCTCATGGCCATCCCCCCGCAGGCGCCGGACGAGGGCGCGGCCGATGTAGCCGGTGGCACCGGTCAGGAAGATCCGCATAGGGCGATTCTAGCCCGCGCGGTTGCGCGCGCGAGAACTTTGGGGCTTGTCATCCCGAGCGGGAGCGAGGGACCTGGGCGGAGGGAGGCCTTCCAAACCTCTGATAGCAAAGGCCTTCGCGCCACCCTTCCCCCAGGTCCCTCGCTCCCGCTCGGGATGACAACCGGAGGACGTGCTTCTTCACACGCTCTCAGCCGAAGAACCGCCCGAGGGTGGAAAGGGACCCACTGAGCGGACCGAGTTTGTGACCGGATCGGTCGGGAATCCGGCACAACGGCGAGCGGTTATATAGGGTGTGGATGGGTTCTGGGAGTTGAGCCCATCCCGGGAGTGTCAACTCCGACAATCTTCATCAGCTCCCTCTCCTCCCCCCGCACCGCCTCCCTCCACGGTGCGGGGCTTTTTTGCGGATCGGCGGGCGGACGCACGAGCTAAGAAATCATGCCGAATTGGCGCCGTTGGGAGAAATTTCCCCAAATCGGGCCGATGGGCCGTTCATCGGCCCGATGTAGCGACCGTTGGCCCGATTTGGCGGCCATCGGCCGGATTTGACGAAAATCGGCCTGATTTTTTGAAAGTCAGTGCCGATTTGGCGCCGATCGGGCCGAATTTCCAGAAATCGGCCCGATGAACAGGAAATCGGCCCGATGAACGGCAGATCGGCCCGATGAACGGAAAATCGGCCCGATGAAGGGCAGATCGGGCCGATGAACGGCAGATCGGCCTGATGGCCACTAAATCGGCCCGATCTCGGCTCCATTCGCTCGATAACCGCTAAGGCAGGGCAACGGCCCAGGGAAACCCTGAGTTCCCGCAGGGTCAGCGCCGGCCGGCCGGCTCTTACGCAGCTCATCTAAACTAAGATCCGGCTCGAAGAAGAACAGACCTGTCGGTCAACTTGCGCCAAACCCGGAGAGAAACCATGCCCGCGATCCAACATCGCGACCTCCAAGACCAGAAGGCCCTCGTGACGGGCGCGACGTCCGGCCTCGGCCGCGCGATCGCCTTGCAACTGGCCCGCGACGGCGCCGAGGTCGTCGTCCACGGCCGTGACGAGGCACGCGGCGCTCAGACCGTCGAGGCGATCCGCGCCGGCGGTGGGCGCGCCCGGTTCGTGGCGGCCGACCTCAGCGATCCCGCCGACATCGAGCGCCTGGCTGCAGAGGCCGGCGAGGTCGACATCCTCGTTAACAACGCCGGATTCTCGGTGTGGGGACCGACCGCAGGCTTCGCCATCGCCACCTTCGATGCCATGTTTGCCAGCAACGTCCGCGCACCGTTCTATCTCGTCGCTGCGTTGGCGCCGGGGATGGCAGCCCGCGGCACTGGCAGCATCATCAACATCAGCAGCATGGCCGGTCGTCTCGGCCTGCCCGGCGGCGCGGCTTACGGGGCCACCAAAGCCGCCCTGGCATCGTTGACGCAAGCATGGGCCGCTGAATTCAGCCCGCACGGCGTCAGGGTCAACGCCGTCGCAGCCGGCCCGATCTACACGCGAGCTGCGGCACGCGAGCTATTCGACACCCTCGGGGCCACCACGCCACTCAAGCGTGCTGCTGACCCCGCAGAAATCGCCGAGGTCGTCGCATTCCTGGCCTCACCCCGCGCCAGCTACGTCACCGGCGCGATCGTCGCCGCCGACGGCGGTCGCACCGCGATCTAGCACCAAACTCCTGGGCGGGCCGCCGGGCGAGGGCCAGTGGCACAAATCCCCGAGAGGGCCATCTTCACCTCTCGCGAGAGCCGACCTGAGCTGCAATAATCCTCCAGCTTCCCAGGGGCGCACCACCCCCTGTGGATCCCTTAGGTTCGGTCCTCGCCTGCCGGCACACGGGCACCGCGGACCGCAACATCGGAGGAGATGATGGTCAGCGCCTGCCGAAGCCTCGCCACGCTCGCCGCGGCAGCCCTTCTCGCCACCCCCGCGGCCGCCCAGCTGTTCCAGGGAGTCACCATACCCCCGTCCGACTCCGACATCGACACTCATAGCCGTGGAGGCGCTCAACACGCCTTGGTCAGCCAGAGCATCGGCCCCGTCCGGCTGACGATCGACTACAGCCGGCCGCACGTGCACAGCCCGGCCGGAGTCGATCGACGGGGCAAGATCTGGGGCAAGGGCAACCTCGTCGAATACGGGATGACGAACCTCCCCTTTGGCAGCTGCGGCAGTCAGTGCCCGTGGCGCGGTGGCGCCAACGAGAACACCGTCTTCACCACGACGCATGACGTCACGATCCAGGGTCAGCGCCTGCCGGCCGGCTCCTACGGTCTCTATTTCATCCCCGAAGCGAGCGAGTGGACGATCATCTTCTCGAAGAACTACACCTCGTGGGGCAGCTTCTATTACGACGCGAAGGAAGATGCCCTGCGGGTCACGGCGAAGTCCCAACCGAGCGAGTATCACGAGGATCTCACCTACGAGTTCCGCGACGAGAAGCCCGACGGCGTAACGGCCGCGCTGCGCTGGGAGGACCTCCAACTGCCCTTCGCCATCAAGGTCGAGAACATCAACGAGCTCTATTTCGAGACGATGCGCCAGGAGCTGCGCTCGAAGGGCGGCTTCAATTGGCGCGGCTGGACGACCGCGGTCCGGTTCTGCCTCACCAACAAGATTCACCTCGACGACGCTCTGCTCTGGGCTCGGCGCGGCATCGACCCCAACTTCGGCGGCCAGGAGAACTCGACGACCCTCTTCACCCTGGCGATGGCGCTGGAGGCCAATGGCAAGGCGACCGAGGGGAAGGCCATGCTCGTCAAGGCGATCCATAACCCGAACGCCGGCCCGACCGACATCCATCTCATCGGCCGTCAGCTGATCGCGATGCACCGCCCCGCCGAGGCGATGGAGGTCTTCACGACCAACGCCCAGCTCCACCCGAACGTCTGGCCGGTGCACTTCGGGCTGGCCCGCGGTCACGCGGCCCTGGGTCACAAGGAGCAGGCGATCGCGGAGGCCAAGCTGGCGCTGCCGCAGGCCCCTGACCCCGCAAACCAGGAGGCGGTCAAGGATTTCATCGCGAATCTCGAGGCCGGAAAGCCTGTCAACTGAGCCCGCCGCGCGGTGTGTGGCCGGTTCGTGGGTGCGCGCAGGCCGGATTGGCCGTACACTTAGATCATGAAGATTGAGACCACCGTCCTCCTTTCCGAAGAGCTCGTGGCGGCCCTCGGCAGCCGGGCTCCGGACCCTGAGGACCGTTCTGAGCTTGTAGAGGCGGCCTTGAGAGAGTACTTGCCGCTGCTCCACAACCGGGTTCCTTCTCGGGACTTGGAGATCATCAATGCTTATGCGGCGGAGCTGAACCAAGAGGCTGAGGACGTGCTCTCGTATCGGGTCATACCTTGAAACGTGGCGACCTGTATCTAGTCAAGCACGGCAAAGCGTTCCTGCGCGCACAATCACCCACTGCAATTGATTGGGGATAAGACGATGAAAGCTAAGTTTGGTGGAGGAAACATCGGCGGTGTCTCAGGCAAAGGTGGCTGGGTTGAGGTTGACGGCTCTGATCTAGCGGACGGTGTCAAGAAGAGCGTTGAACTGGCTAAGGCTGTGGGGGTCACGGCCGGCACTGTAGCGGCCATCGGAGGCCTTGCTGCGCTGGCGTCCAGCACCGTCAAGTGGGAAAATCCTCAGGGTACTGCTCCTCTCGCTGTTGGTCAGGTCCAGTTTGAGTATGAAGGCCAGGTGCTTAGGGGGAAAATAACTAACCGGTCGATTAGCTTCAAATGTCAGGGACGTACCCTCGACATAGCCTGTACCAATATCATTGTCGTCCACACACGAACGCTGGGTTTCCTCGCGCGGCATTCGCGCCTGCGGGTCGTCCTAACTGACGGATCGGAGTTAAACGAGTGTGAATTCGTGCCTCGAACAACTCTTCGCTTCAGCACAATTGCTGGCGAGCAGGCGGTTCAGCCTCGGTTTTGCAATCGGTGGAATCCGCTGGCGAGTTCGCGCGGCTATACCAAGCTCAGAATTGTCGGTGCGCCAACTTGAAGAGCGCCGAACTCAAGCGCCTCCAGCGGACGGCTGGCGCCGCGCGCTGAGGCGCAACACGTTATGCGGTAGTCAGGAGCAAAGACTGTGATTGACAACGGTCGCTACATCGGCAACATGGACATCGACGGTCCGATGCCTACTGGCGTCAAGGATATCTTCGAGGCGCTCCGATATGAGGTAGCTTGGCTGCATGCGAAGTGGTCGATATACTCTCAGCTCTTCTGCCGTGGTCAGGAACGTCTGGAGTTTTTGGACACAATGGTACCTGGATTTTTCGTTGTGGTTAAGGACTCCCTCCAGAACGAGCTGATAGTTGGTGTTTGCCGTATCATGGATCCCTCGACAACAGGGCGTAAGGAGAATTTAACCCTATTTAGGCTCGCGGAAAGCCTCGATGCCGCGAACGCCGACTCCGTACTTCGTCAGCGATTTGGCTCTCAGCTTGAAGGTCTTAGCCAAACATGCTCTCCTCTACGTGAGTGGCGAAATCGCCGCCTTGGACACTCTGACCTGCCCACGGCTCTAGGAGCCAGCCTTCCGGTTCCTCAGGTCACTTGGAGCGCGGTGGACGAAGCCCTGGCCAGGGTACGCGAGCTTATGAATTTCATCGAAAAGCACTATCTCGACAATGAGTTCTTCTACGAGCATTTCACTGACCTTAATGACGGCGAGGATCTCGTATTCTACTTGGAGGAGGCGCGTAGGTGCGAAGAGGAGGAGAGGAGGAGGGCGCTTGGAAAATCGTAGGCGCTTCGACCTCGTCACACTTCGGCAATAGTCGCAGCAACGCCTCCGCCTAGTGTTGGGGACGTTGATCTTCGTTGCGATCTGGATGACCGCCCTGTTCTCCTATTCGAGCGTGATTCTCGACAGACTAGGTCTGCGCGGCTTCCTTATAGCTGCCGGCATCGCAATTGCCGCTCTTCTTCTAGCGGCACTCAACACCATCTTCGGGGCCCCGAAATGCCCGCACTGCTGGATCAGACTAGTCGGAGCCCTCCACCACGTAGCAATTGGTTCGGGAAACTGCGGATATTGCGGCAGGCGCCTCGAAGATTGAGTCAGGCCTGGGCTGGCGAAACGGCTGGCACTTGGCGGAAGATCGATCCACCCCCGCGCTGCGGGAAGGCTGAAGCGACGTCAAGACACGGGCATGGAAGGGAGGTCTTAAGGATCGGGCTTCTTCTTCGTCTCGCGCTCCGCCTTCGCCTTGTCCAGCATCTCCCAGAGCTCTCCCCGGACCCCGCAAACCAGGAGGCGGTCAAGGACTTCATCGCGAAGCTCGAGGCAGGAAAGCCGGTCAACTGAGCTACTGGTATACTTTTACCATGCGAACTACCATCGATGAGGGCTGGGCGGGTCGTCATCCCCAAGGAGCTCCGAAGCCGGCTGGCTCTCATCGGCGGCCAGGAGCTCGAAATCCGGGAACGCGAGGGCCACATCGAGCTCGAGCCGGCAGTGGCTTCGATGTCGCTGCGCAACAGCGGCGACGGCCCTGGCGCTGTCCCCGCCGAGGAGCTGCCGCCGCTCACCGACGAGATCGTCTGCGAGACCTTGGAGCGAGCCCGCCGTTGATCGCCGTCGACACCAGCGTCGTCGTCGCCGCCTTCGCTTCGCGACGCCAGCAGTCTAATCGGGTAGAGCTGCAGCGGCTAGCTTGCCACGAATCGTTTCTGCATTGAGCACTGCCAGCTTGGAAGCGTTGGCGACAAGCGTCCTCGCGAGGTCCGCCTCCTGCGTGTCTCGTATGTTGCTGTTGATCAGCGGCATGAGGAGTTCTTGCCTCAGCCACGCTGGCGGGTGGGATTGCAGGCGACATCCCAGCGATTTCACATCAGGATCATCAGAAGGAATAGCCACCCCGCTCTCCCGCGCCGCACTGGCCTTCTTGGTCAACCGTTGAAGGACTGCCGGAGGCAGTCGGCGCCGGGATCCTTGCCCGCTGCCGCCGCAGAATCGGGCATCCTCGAGAGCGTCTGCGATCGTCAGAAACAACACAGGCGCATACGCGTCGAGCGCCTCGAACAGAGGAGAAGGTGAAGCGGAAATCCCCGGTTCGTCCGTTCGCGCCGCAGCCCAGAGCTCGAGGCCTCGCGTGTCAGCGCGCAGCTCCTGTATCCAGTCGCGAGCGTTCGTCGCCACATTCCGCCAGCCTCCTTCCGCTTGGAGGAGGTGTAGAATCCTTACTCCAGCACCTGTGTCATTGGCGAGAATGTGCCCGAATTCGTGAGCGACGATAAAGCGTTCCGCCGAATTCAGCTGCAAGCTAACAATGGGTGCCTCAAGATCATCGGCGAACACAATATCGGGGGGTTGGAGATTCGCCGCGAATGCCACGACCAAATTCGAGTAGTCCGCAGAGAGTGGCGAGTTAGTCGCTACCGCGCGATCGTAGGCGGACTCCGAGAAGTCCAGCCCCACGGCTCCCTTCTCACGTGTGACAGCAACTGTCCGATCGACAGTTAGGAAGCTACCGTAGAGAAAGGCAAATAGTCCCCGGTTAAGAATTACTAGATTCTCCTTACCCACTAGCTGGGCCGCAGCGTTGACCTCGCCAGTTGGGAGTGTTCCCCATTCAATTTCGGGTACATCTCCGCCTTGTCGAATCCGACCTAATGCGTGCCGTACGACCTGCGCACGGCTATCGACAAGAAAATACGGTCCTATGTCCTCATAGCGAGTGGGTAGCGTAATCTCGGCGATCTTTACCGCTTCTAGAATCGTTTCGGCGGGCTCCCAGCCCTCGCGCTGGGGCAGAGAGGCAATGACTCGCTTGAGCTCTTCTAGGGTCGGTGGTTTGGCAGCTGGGCCGTATGCAGCCCTCTGTTTATCTTCGAGCCATTCATACGCCGACCCGTGTATGTCAGAGCGGTACTTTGGGTTTCCATGCGGCGTAGATAGGATCTGGCCGGTTGGGGCTGTCGCTGGTGGCGCTCCCGCCACACAGCTACAGGCGGTAGCGGCGACAAAGAGCAGGCCTCTCACATTCCCTAGGGCTCCCATGAATCTACTCATCGAAGTTCAGCTCGTACTCCGCGATTGGCTTCTTGGCGCCAAAGTCGGCGGGTGGGGGAACGCACGAGCCATTTTCCCATAGGCGACCCGCAATAGACGAGCTGACAGCCATGTGCATCCACTCTAATGTTCCTTTGTCTACGTCAACACGGCCCGTCTCCATCATTGTCTTCATGACCTCGGCCATCACGTCTGCTGCGTCGCGGTGGGTGTATTGGTCATAGCCGGGGAGCTTGCAGTGCTTCATGACGAAGAGCCAGTCGTGAACGATGAATGCTGGAGCATATCCCCATGGTGAATAGCTTCTGAGGATCCATAGCGGTCGCGGAATGGAGCCTCCGTCCGTCAGCATTCTGCCCGGCTGTATCACCTTCCCATCGCTGCGAGTGAACTTCAGAGGTTTGACCGTATCGGGAATGAAGAGAAACTTGTCAGGCTCCAGCCACTGCACTAGCAGTTTACCTTCGAGCTTTCCGACCCGAACATGATCATAGCCTTTCGCCCGTGCGAGCGAACAGGTGGGGGCGCTAAGCGCCAAGATCAATGCGAGTTGGAGCGTGCGTCGCACGATGGGCATGACTTTTCTCCTCTAATTACGTTTACGGATAGGAGTCGTATCGGCTGCCGCCTAACCTTGAATTAAGGCGTACATCAGGGTCCTCCCTGCGTATGTCCTCCGACCGCCTCCATGGTGTGGGGGAGCGCGGATAGATGCAGATTGAACGAAACCGCGGCGGAGTCCTCGAAAACCGCCTATGGAGATTCAATCCGTGGAAAGCGGACGCGAGAAGGCTAAGGCACGGCCATCATCCCTCCAACCAGTGATTCTTGCAATCGCCAAGTCTGAGCTGAGGGAGGCTTGATCCTCCCCGGGCAGCGCTTTCGTTTGTTCCATTCTACCGCAGAAACTGTGCGACGCGCACCTGCCCACGTTTCGGCGGGCGCGAGACAACCGGGTTGCGAAGCTCTTCCTGCTCCTCGGGTCGGCAGGAGCCCCAACTTTCTCCGAAGACCGATCCGGCGGCGGCCAGCGGCGGAGCACTCGGCGAAAAGGGTGACACCTGGCGGCCCAACTGCTGCGACGGTCGCAGAACCGCACTAGAGGCGCTGCGCCGGGGACCTCCGCGGGCTCGCCGGCGAGCTGTAGCGGCGGATCACCGTTTCGGCATGGGCGCGGTGCTGTCCTTCGGCTTCGCTCAAGGACTTCCGTTCGCGTGTTGGATCTCCGCCTCCGTAGCCTGGCCGAGCAGCTCGCGTCCTTGCGCGGCGATGGCCGGGGACGTCGCAAGACGGATGGCGCGGCGAGCCGCCTTCGCCGCCTCGTCGGGCTCGCTGGCCGCCAGGAAGAGGTGCGCTCTCTCGAGTGCGCACTCGGGGCATGGCCCGTGGGAAAAGCGCTCGGCGTCGCGGAGGTTCCAGAGCGCTTGGTAGTACTCGTGCTGCCCACGGTCAGATCGCGCGGCGTCGAGGAGTGCGTTCGTCCCAGAGTGATCGATATAGATCCCAGTCTGCAGCAGGATCGCCAGGTTGACGAGGCCGTGAAGGGCGATCGTGAGGTAGGTCGACCCGGAGCGCAGGCGGGCGAATCCCAGCAGCACGCCAAAGAACAAGAGCGCCAGGGGGTTCGCTAGATTTCCGAGGTGAGGCACCGACCACAGGGCCGCAGCCAGGCAGACGGCCCCGCTTGCACCCAGCCGGGACCGGCGTAACGCCTCGACCAGGAAGCCGCGGACCAGGAGCTCCTCGATGAGCGGAGCGGCGAGGACGCTGCCCAGGTAGAGAAGGGGAAGCCAGTAGGCCGTGCGGTAGAGAGAAACCGCCTGGCCGCCACCCGTCTCCAGGCCCGGGATGCGGAACCAAACAAGGCTCAGCCAAAAGGCCGCCACTGCCGCCGCCCATCCGAGCGCCTGCCGCAGGCTCGGAAGCCGCAGCCCGAGGGCCTCCCGAGCGGAGGGCCCAAGAGAGCGGGCGGCGAGCAGGCAGAGGAGGACGACGACCGGCGCCGAAAGGATCCAGGCGGCGGCTACCGGTCCTCCCATCGTGCAACGCGTCGCTAGGCTGTCGAGGACTATCCGCGGCGCCCGGTCGAACCCTAGGACCGGGTGAGGCCCGAGTTGGATGTCCACCCAGTCCTGGTCTCCCTCAAGGGCGACGAGACCCATCAAGAGGATGAACGCTTCCACGAAGAGGCTCGCGAGCAGGATTCCCAGGTATATGGCGCAGCTTCGGAAGACACCCGGCCGCCGAGAGCTTGGAGGCGCGGGCGATTCCAGGTAGGCGACGGCTTCCATGGCTTCCATCTCGTTCACCTCACCTGAGGGAGTGACCGACCGAGCGCAAATCGTTACGGGTGGAGGGGACGGTATGGTCCGTTGGCCGCCACCCACTTCTCGGCTCAGAGGCTGTGAATTTTTCTCGGAGGTCGATCATCCGCGAGAACTTAGGGCCTGTCATCCCGAGCGTGAGCGAGGGACCTGGGCGGAGGGAGGCCTCCCAAACATCTGGTAGCAAAGGGCTTCGCGCCGCCCATCCCCCAGGTCCCTCGCTCACGCTCGGGATGACAACCGGAAGGACGTGCCTACCGGACTGAGGGCAATGGCTTGGTCTCGGCAATTTTTCACACGCTCTCATTCTACCTCGGAGTCGAGGGCGGGCAAACCTCTCGTGCCCCCAGCGGGCGGCGCTCTTGCGGGCCCCCTGCACAGAGCCGCGCCCTTGTCCAGCTTAGAGGGAGGGGATCCGCTTCCGGTTCCCGGAAAATTCTCCGCGGATTTCCGTCGGGCGTGACGGATTTTCGTCGGGGGTCACGGATTTTGGGCGGGCGTCACGGATTTTCGTTGGGCGTCACGGATTTCGGGCGGGCGTCACGGATTTTCGTTGGGCGTGACGGATTTTCGGCGGGCGCCACGGATTTCGGTCGGGGCGTCACGGTTTCCGTGCGGGACGCTCAGTTTGTCCTGCATAGAGGACGCCCTGCGGGGCACTTCCACGTAAAGATCCGTCGGCCGGAGGTCCTTTACTGGTGCAGCATTGGCAGTGAGGGTGAGAGCCATGAGGCGACGGCCGCCGCTTGCGGCTGCCGCTGGGTCTTGATCCAGCCGTCGACGCGCTCCTCCAGCAGGCCGAGCGGCAGCGGTCCGCCGTTCAGAATTTCGTCGTGGAACACCTTGATGTCAAAGCGCGGTCCGAGCTGCGTTCTGGCCCGTTCCCGCAGCTCGCGGATCTTCAGTTGTCCCATCTTGTAGGCCAGCGCCTGCCCCGGCCAGGCGATGTAGCGGTCGGTCTCCGTCTGCGCGAGGACTTTGTTGACGTCGTTCTCGATCATGTAGGCGATCACCTGGTCGCGCGTCCAGCCTTTGTCATGGATGCCGGTATCGACCACCAGCCGCACGGCGCGGAACAGCTCCGAGCTCAGCCGGCCGTAATCGGACACCGGGTCCTTGTAGAGGCCGACCTCCTCGCGGCGATCAAGGCGGCCCATGAGGAAGACCTTCCGGCCTACAAGCGCGAGGCGGTCATCCGCCAGTTCCGCGAGCGGCTCGATCAAGTCAGGGCCATCGTGTCGATGGACTGTCCCCGTGTTCGGACTGTGGTCCCCACAGCGTCAGGCGAATCTCAGCAGGTGGTGGGAATGCTCCCGCCATCGATGACGTAATCGCTGCCGTGGATCGAGGCTGCGCGATCGGACGCCAGGAAGGCCACCAGTTCTGCGACTTCTTCCGGCTGGCCCGGCCTGCCGATGGGAATGCCGCCGATCATGTCCATTATCTTCTGACGCGCGGCCCCCTCGTCGATCCCGTCACTCTTGGCCAACTGCACGATCATCCCGTGCGCTCCTGCGGTTTCAATGAACCCCGGCGAAATTAGGTTGACTCGCACTCCTTGCGGGCCAACTTCGTTCGCCAGCCCTTTGCTGTAGGTGCATAGCGCCGCTTTCGCCGCGGCGTACGCGAGCGTCGAGTCGTAGAGCGGCAGACGATGCTGTATGGAGGAGATATGTAGGATGACACCGGAGCGGCGCTCCAGCATGCCGGGCAGCAAATTCCTGTCGAACCTCACTGCCGCGATCAGATTGACACCCAGGGCCCTCTGCCAGTCGTCGTCCGTAAGAACCCGAAAGCCGCCATTGGGCGCGTCTGATGCGCCGAGACTGTTCACCAGGATGTCGACGCCACCCCAGACTTCTAGAAGGCGGTCCACAACCGCTTGGACGCCCTCTGCCGTACCTACGTCCCGCTGTACGAACAGTGCCGGCCGCTGACCTTCGGGAAGAGGCGAACGGGCGGTGGTCGCGACAGAACCGCCGCCCATCGTCAGTCTGCGGACGATGGCTTCTCCGATGCCTTTGGTGCCGCCGGTCACCAGAATCCGCTTTTCTTGGAATTCGTTTCGATCCACGAAAAAGTGGTAGTCAGCGGCCACTATTGAATCTCCAGTGAGGTGATCTTGGCGTTCTCGAGTGTGAACGTGTAGTTGACCTCGACCGGGCTCCCGGGGAAGTTGCCTGTCAATCGGGCACGGAGTTTCACGGTTTTCTCGCCCACCGAAGAATCGAGAGGCTCCATGACATACTGGTATTTCGCGTCAGCCTCCCGCTTCCAAGCTCTTATAGCGTCGATCCCCCGGTAGTCGCGTCCCTCGTCATGCACCAGGGCATCGCCTGCAAAGCACAGGACCAGCATGTCCGTATCCTTTGCTCTTTCGGCAGTCAAGTAGGCGGCGACTGGAGTGGGTAGTTTGAGTGACATGGCGTTCCTCATCGTAAGCAGGGACGGTCTTGGCGCGGCCTGTAGAGCGGGTGCCGACCGCCCGTCCAGGCTGCCTCCTGTAGATTGTCACGTTACGCTGTAGAATCTAGAGCATCAATGTCTGAGACGCCGTAAATCTAGTCCAAAACGCCTGACAGCCAAGATCAACATGGACGTTCTCGCGGAGGTCATGTCGCTGCTGCGGACCAAGGGCCAGCTCTACGGCCGCATCGAGCTATCCGCGCCATACGGCTTGGAGTTCCCCGGGGGCAAGGGAATCTGCCTCATCGTAACCCGTGGCTCGTGCTTCCTCGGTGTCGATGAGCACCCCATCCTCCCCCTCGTCGGGGGCGACTTCGTATTCCTGCTCAACCCCGAGACCTACTCGCTTCGGAGCAGCCTCGAGACGCGCTTACGCTCCGTTCTTGCGGCGACCACGCCGGAGGCATTTCACCGCTCGCGGCTGATCAAGCACGGCGGCGCCGGCCCTCCGACTTCGGTGGTCGCTGGTTGTTTCACGTTTGCCTCGCCTGAAAGCGAACTGCTGGTCAAGCATCTCCCGCCCATCATCCACCTGCCGTCATCAGGGCCGGATGCGACCCCCTGGTTCCAGTCGACGCTCCAGTTCATCGCAGCCGAGACCGCACAGGACTTGCCCGGGTCCACGGCGATCGTGGACAGGCTCGCCGAGGTGCTCTTCGTGCAGGCGATGCGCAGCCGAGTTCAGTCGTCCCTGTTGACCGGGAGCCCGAGCTGGCTCCGGGCGCTCGGCGATGCGCAGGTTGGCGAGGCGCTCCGGCGGATGCACATCGAGCCTGGCCGCGCGTGGACGGTGGCGGAGCTCGCGCGCAGCGTGTCGATGTCCCGCTCGGCCTTCGCCACGCGGTTTCGTGAGCTCGTCGGTGAGACGCCGCTCGATCACCTTACCCAGTGGCGAATGGTGCGGGCCGCAAGCATGATGCGGGAGAGCCGGCCGATGAAGCTCGCGGCGATCGCGTCCGCCGTTGGATACGAGTCTGAGAGCTCCTTCGGAAAGGTGTTCCGGCGGGCCATGGGCATCTCGCCGGGCAGGTACCGGCTGAACCACGAGCTGGAGAAAGCGCTGTCGGGTTGACGCGCTTTACGCTGGTGAAGGCGTGGCGCGGGTCCCCCAGGTGACCGCAAGGGCAGGGCTTCGTTTGCATTCTGCCGTGTCACCGTGCCAGCCGTTGTGTGTAGACTACAGTCGACAAAGCGACGGAATAGACGATGCTGACAGCTCAAAACAACGCGAAGACCCGCTCGCGCAACCTCGTCGCTCTCGGAATAGCAGCCGCTATCCTCTTCATACTCGTTACGCTCAACCAATTGGGTATCGAACTCGGACCCATTCGATGGGTTCTCCTGACAATCTATGTCCTCTGGTTCCTCGTCACCGTCATCGAGTGGTTCGCCTGGCTCGCTGGAATTCTCCTTGGCAAGAGACCTCTCGATCCCTGAGAACACGCTCCAGAATGCCGCCTCGCTACGCTGCTGCGCCGCACAGCACCGGTTCGCTGACTTGAGAACGCCGGCGTTCCCAGGGAAGCCACCCGGCGATCTGCGGCCCTTAGACAGAGCCCCCGTCTGCTAGACGAAGCCCCCGTCTGCTAGACAGAGCTCCCGTCTGCTAGACAAACCGTTTGTCTAGCTGAAAAACCGCCGGTCTAGCGATCCGCAGCAATTTCAAGCGCGAAAACCGGGCGTTGGGGACGTCAGGCCCCCTGGATGAGCTACTGGAAGTACCCCACGACGTCGATGATCAGGTGCGAGTTGCCCGCGAGGTCGGCCTGCACGGTGACGCTGCCGAGCGGGTTGCCGGTGAGCGAGAGGACCGCGTTGTTGGCCCGCACCTGGCCGGCCCGAAAGTTGATCGTCGAGGTCGGGTTGGCGATGCCGGTCGGCCCCGCCCGCAGGTCGCCGTCGGAGGTGGGGGTGACCACCGTCAGGTTGACGGCGACCGACCGCGCGGCGGCCGGCACGCCGCAGCGGCCGGCGAGCGGGAAGAGGCGCTTGGCGCCATTGCCCGCCAGGGCCGGGCCGCCGAAGGTGCCGGCGGAATTCCGGGTGTCGACGGCGCGGCAGGGGGTGAGGGTGAAGTAGGAGAGTGGCTCCGCGTTGGGGGCGTAGGCCCACAGCTTCGAGCTCTCGTCGGTGACGTAGAGCCGGCCGTTGACGACAATCGGGCTCTCCCAGTGGACGCCGCCGATGTTGGTGTCGCTCCACAGCTCGGTGCCGCTCGTGGGGTCGAGGCCGCGCAGGCGGGAGGAGCTGGCATAGAAGAGGATGCCGTTGACGACGATGGGCGAGCTGCCTCCGGGGGTGGTGTTCCAGCGCGGGGTTAGCGACGGCACGCCGCCGGAGACCGTCATCTGGAGGCCGGAGATGCCGCTGCCGTTGGTGACGAAGACCCAGACGCTGTCGTCGACCGGATCGACCCAGGCGGCTTGCGCCGGCAGCACCCCGCCGCCCTGGGGCACGTTGATCTTCTGCAGCTCGCCGGCGAGGTGGCCCGGCCCCGAGAGGCCGCTCAGGTTGTCCAGGTTCAGCAGGCGCAGCTGGCCGTCCTTGCCGCTCTGCACGCCGAGGTGGGCGACGCTCGATCCCGGCGGGGTCGGCAGGAGCACGGGCGCCGTGCTCCCCAGGTCGGCGTCGGTGTTCTGGAGCTGCTGGAACTCGGTCGGCGTGTAACTGTCGACGGGGAGGCCGCTCACGCCGGTGCCGTCAGGGTGGATGGCGAGCACGCTGTCCCCCCATTCGTGGCCGCCGGCGTTGCCGTCGTAGTCGCCGTTGCCGGTGGCGAAGAAGAGGCGGTCGTTGTCGGCGTCGTAGATGGCGCCCGGGCGTGCCCAGACGGCGGTCTGCACGTGCGCGCAGTCGGGGGTGGTGGTGGTGAAGTGGACGGCCTGGTCGCTGCAGGCGGCGTTGAACACCTTCTGCACGCCGGTCGCCAGGTCGATCGCCGTCACGTGGCCCTGGTAGTCGCCGGCGTCGCCGGGATAGCCGCCGTTGGCGACGTAGAGGTAGGTCGCCCCGCTCACGGCGGTGGCGAGGCTCAAAGCGGACGAGCCCTTCTCGACGCTGGGCTTGAGCGTCGTCACCTCCGGCCAGCCGCCGGTCACCGTCTCGGTGCCGTCGCCGACGGCGTACTTGTGCACCCTGCCGTCGAGGCCGTAGGAGTAGACGAACTGCCGGCTGGGATCGATGGCGGGCGAGGAGGTAGTGTAATTGGGGCCGGTCGCCGCCTGCTTCGACCATACCGTAGCCCCGGTCGCCGCGTCGCGGGCGAGCAGGGTGCCGCTCTTGGTGGTCAGGAAGAGCAGGTCCTTGACGCCCGACGGCGTCGTCACCGCCTGGAGGAAGGCGGGGGCGCCGTCGGCGATGCTCGGCAGGGTGACCGAGTAGATGAAGTGGAGCGTCGCCACGTTGCCGGCGTGGATCGTCGTCTCCTGCGGGTTGACGCCGCTGTGGCGGGAATCGTAGTCGAACTGGCTCCAGTCGGACGGCTGCGCCTGCGCCGCGCCGGCCGAGAGGACGAGCGACACTCCCAGCGCGAGAGAAAATTTTTTCATGCAAATATTGTAACTCCGTTTGACGCCTCCAGGCTCCCCGCCTATCCTGTACCCGGGCCCCACCCGGCGGGCACCGGCACCGGACTTGCTTGACCCGCATTCACCCGACAGGACCGCTGACGCATGCCGACGACGCTCGCAGCGCTATCGACCTCTCCCGCCCTGGGCGACCGGCGGGTCGCCCGGGAGAGCGTCCGATGACGACCGCCGAGGTCGCGGTCGCCGCCCGGCCGGAAGAGGTCCCTCACCTGAGCCCGTGGCTGATCTCCATGGTGGTCATGCTGTCGACCTTCATGGAGGTGCTGGACACCAGCATCGCCAACGTCTCCCTCCCCCACATCGCGGGGAGCCTGGCGGCGACCGTCGACGAGAGCACCTGGGTGCTCACCTCCTACCTCGTCGCCAACGCCATCGTGCTGCCGCTGTCGGGGTGGTTCTCGAACATCTTCGGGCGCAAGCGCTTCTACATGACCTGCGTTCTGCTCTTCACCCTGAGCTCGTTCCTCTGCGGCCTGGCCTGGAGCCTGCCGATGCTGATCCTCTTCCGGGTGCTGCAGGGGCTCGGGGGAGGCGGCCTGCAGCCCAGCGCCCAGGCCATCCTCGCCGACGCTTTCCCGCCGGAGAAGCGGGGGATGGGCTTCTCCGTCTACGCCATGGCCGTCGTCTTCGCCCCCGCCATCGGCCCCACCCTGGGCGGCTGGATCACCGACAACTACAGCTGGCGCTGGATCTTCTACATCAACGTGCCGGTGGGGGTCGTCTCCTTCGTCCTCACCTCGCGGCTCATCCGCGATCCCGCCTACCTGGTCGAGCGGGTGCGCCAGCTCAAGGGGAAGCTCCGCATCGACTACATCGGCATCGGGCTCCTGACCGTTGGCTTGGGCTTCCTCCAGGTGGTGCTCGACAAGGGCCAGGAGGACGACTGGTTCGGCTCCCCCTTCATCGCCTGGAGCATCGGCATCTCCGCCGCGGCGCTCGTCGCCGTCGTCGTCTGGGAGCTGTGGACCGAGACGCCCATCGTCGAGCTCCGTCTCTTCCGCGAGCGCAACTTCGCCATCTCGAACATCCTCATGTTCGGGCTCGGCTTCGCCCTCTTCGGCAGCACCGTGCTGGTGCCGCAGTTCCTGCAGACCCTGATGGGTTACTCCGCGACCGAGAGCGGCAAGGTGCTCTCCCCCTCCGGCCTCGTGGTCTTCGCCATGCTGCCCCTGACCGGCTACCTCGCCGACCGCGTGGGAGCCAAGAAGCTGATCACCGTCGGCCTCGTCATCGCCGGCTCCGCGCTCTGGCTGACTTCTCGCATCAACTTGCAGATCGACTATTGGACGATCACCCTCTACCGCATGCTGCAGGGCGTGGGGCTCGCCTTCCTCTTCATCCCCATCAGCACTACCAGCTTCTCGCGCATCCCGCCGGAGAAGAGCAACGCCGCCTCCTCCCTCTTCAACCTGGCGCGCAACCTGGGGGCGAGCTTCGGCATCGCCACCGTCACCACCCTGGTCGCGCGGCAGAGCCAGGTGCACCACCACCAGCTGGCGGCGAACGTCAACGCCGCCAATCCCATTTACCGGCAGATGATCGCCGGCCTCACCCAGCGGCTCATCCTCTCCGGCTCCTCCGCCTACCAGGCCGGCCTGCAGGCGGAGAGGTACGTCGCCGGCATGCTCGCTCGGCAGGCCACGGCGATGGCGTTCCTCGACGCCTTCCGCCTCACCGGCACTTTCTGTTTCCTCCTCCTCCCGCTGTGCTGGCTGATCAAGCGGGTCGATCCCCGACCGGGACCCCGGATCCACGCGGAGTAAGCCACCCTCATGTCGAAAGCCAACCGTCCGACGAACCTCCTCCCGCTCGGCACCCTCGCCCTGCTCTTCTTGGCCGCCACCGTGGCGCCGCTCGCGGCGCAGGACACGCCCGGCATCCTCGCCCCGCCCTCCATGGGCACCGGGACCGCCGTGACGCCGCGGCCGGCGGCCCCCTCGCCGGCCTCCCTGGTCACCCGCACGCCCAGCCCGTTCCTGGGCAGCGTGCCGGCCGGCGAGGCGACTGCCGCGGAGATCCCGCTGTCGCTGGAAGACGCCCTCGCCCGCGGCCTGGAGCACAACCTGGGAGCCATCGACGGCGACCTCGACGTCAAGTCGGCGGAGGCGGCGCGCTTGAAGGCGCTCTCCGCCCTCCTGCCCCAGCTCAGCGGGCGCCTCCACCACCAGACCGGCGAGATCAGCCTGGTGCAGTTCGGCTTCCAGCTCCCCGGCGTGCCGACCGTCATCGGGCCGTTCAGCTACCAGGACGCCCGCGTCAGCGTCACCCAGGAGATCCTCAACCTCGAGGACCTGCGCCACTACCAGTCGGCCCGCGAATCCGCGCGCGCGGCCCGCTTCTCGCGTCAGGACGGCCGCGACCTCGTCGTCCTGGCGGTGGGGAGCGCCTACTACCAAGTGGTGGCGAGCACGGCGCGGGTCGACACCGCCCGCGCCCAGCTCGCGGCCTCGCAGGCGCTCGACGAGCTGGCGGGCCATCAGGTGCAGGCCGAGCTCAGCCCGGCGATCGACGGCCTGCGGGCGACGGTACAGCGGCAGACGGACGAGCAGCGGCTGGCGGTCGACCAGGCGGCGATGGAGAAGGACAAGCTGACGCTGGCGCGGCTGATCGGGCTGCCCGCGGGTCAGCGTTTCGCCCTCACCTCGCAGGTGGGCTACCAGCCCTGGAGCGGGCCGGATCCGGAGGGCGCCCTTAAGGCGGCCTTCGCCTCGCGCAACGATCTCAAGAGCGCCGAGGCCGCTCTCCACGCCGCCGAGCTCGCCAAACGGTCCGCGGCGGCCGCGCGCCTGCCGAGCCTCGGGCTCGCCGCCGACTATGGCCAGGTGGGCAAGAACCTGGCGTCGACCGACAGCACCTACACGATCGCCGCCGACGTGGTGGTGCCGCTGTGGAACGGCGGCAAGACCGGCGCGGCGGTGGCGGAGGCGGAGGTCGTGCTGGCGCGCCGGCGGGCGGAGTACGAGGACCTGAAGGGCCGGGTGGACTACGAGATCCGCACCGCCTTCCTCGACCTCGGCGCCGCTCAGACCTCGGTCGAGGTGGCGAAGAAGAACATCGATCTCGCGGCAAAGGCGCTCGAGCAGGCCCAGGACCGCTTCAAGAACGGCGTCACCGGCAACGTCGAAGTGGTGCTCGCCGCCGAGGCGGTCGCCGCCGCCAACGAGAACTACATCGCCAGCCTCTTCTCGCACAACTTCGGCAAGCTCTCGCTGCTGCGGGCCATGGGGCTGGCCGAGCAGGGGGTGCGGCAGTACCTGAGCAGCACGACCACGGGGGGAAAGTGACCATGGCATCCCAGGACACCGAGACGAAGGGCCCGGCGGCGCCGACCGGGGAGCCGGCCGCGAAAGAGCCGGCCGGAAAGGAGCCGGCGGCGAAGCGGCGCGGCCTCTCGCCGCGCGTGCGGATCCTCGCCGGCGCCGCCGTCGTCGTGGTCGTCGTCGCGGGGTTCCTCTACTGGCTCCACGCGCGCCGCTTCGAGTCGACCGACGACGCCGAGATCGACGGCCACCTGCATCCCGTCAGCGCGGTGATCAACGGTACCGTCCTGTCGCTCGACCCGCGGGTGGAGGACAACCGCTCCGTGACCGCGGGCACGGTGCTGGCCCAGATCGACCCCGCCGATTACCAGGCCCAGGTCGCGCAGGCGGAGGCCGAGGTGGCGCGCCTGCAGGCCAGCGCGGAGGCCTCGCAGGCCCAGGTGCCGGTGATCGCGGCCAACGCCACGGGCCAGCTGGCGGCGGCGCGGGCGAGCCTCGCCCAGGCGAAGGACGCGCTGATCGCCGCGCGGGCGAGCCGGAACGCCGCCCGCACGAGGGTGGTGCAGGCCGAGGCGACCGCCAAGCGGAC
>DATNKQ010000092.1:0-15727 GCA_035603315.1 Thermoanaerobaculia bacterium | reverse complement strand
CTTGAGCCAGATCCGGCAGGTCTACGGGCTGGCGGCGCCGCGGGCCTCCGTTGCGGCCGTGCCGGCCGGCGGCGCGATCGGAGCGGGCGGCACGATTGGAGCGATTGGAGGGAGGGCCGCCATGGCGCCCGCGGCCTCGATCTATTCCGGCGCCGTGCAGCAGGGTGGCCGTCTGCTGGCGCGGCTCGACCGCCAGCTCGCCGCCGCCGACCGCCTGCTCCAGGAGGCCCGGGAGTTCGAGCGCAGCCGCGCGGAGGAGGTGCGCGGCACCCCCTCGGTCTGCCCGCTCCGCGGCGGCGACTTCGTCTTGACCAGCGGTTTCGGCCGGCGGCAGAGCCCCTTCTCCCGCGAGCTGCAGTTCCACGCCGGGCTCGACCTGGCGGCCCCTGCCGACACCCCCATCCACGCTCCCGCCGATGGCGCGGTGACCTTCGCGGGCACCTATCCGGTGGGCCGCGGGATGACCTGGTGGCGGCTCGGCAACCTGGTGATCGTGCGCCACGGCGAGCGCTTCTTCACCGTCTACGGCCACTGCGGCGAGCTCAAGGTGCGGGCGGGGCAGAAGGTGCGGCAGGGAGAGGTCCTGGCGACGGTCGGCAGGAGCGGCTGGAGCACCAACCCGCTGCTCTACTACGAGATCCGCCGGCGCGGCGCCGACGGCCTCTACCGGCCGACCGATCCCCGCCTCTACATCCTCGACTACCGCTGGCCGAACGAGGAGCGGCTGCTGGCCGGTACCGGCGAGTCGCCGCGGCCGAGCGAGTACGACTCGCTGCCCGTCGCTCCGTCCGGTGTTGGAAGGAGCTTGCGGTGAGCCCGCGCCGCCGCCCGGAGGCCGAGCCTGGAGAGGCCGCGCCGACGATGATCATCCCGCGGGGAGCGCAGATCGAGGTCGACTCCCAGGGCCAGCTTTCGGTGCAGGCGCCCGGCAACCTGGTGATCCAGAACTCGGGCCGCTACGGTACCCTGGAGTCGATCGCCGGGTCGATCCGCATCGACCGCGCCGTCGAGGTCGAGGCGGTGACGGTGCGCTGCGCCGACACCTGCTATGTCCAGGGGAGCCTGACGGCGTGGAGGGTGGTCGCCCGCTGCCTCCACCTCGAGGACACGGCGCGGGCGCACGTCGTCCTCCAGGAAACGGCGCGGCTGGAGGTGGGGAGGGACGCCCGGATGGTCGGCAACTTCGCCTCCGAGAACGAGCTCCTGGGCCTCTTCGCGCGCTTCGCCCACCAGGTGCGGTCGCTCCCCTTCGCCCTCGAGCGCGGCCAGCCGGCGGCGCTGGCGGCGGCAGAGGAGACGCCCACCGCGGCGGAGCCTTCCACCTCCCTGGCGGAGCTCCCCGAGCCGCTTCTCTTCGCCCTCGTCCTCCTCGAGCGCGAGGCGGAGATGAAGATCCACGGTCCCATCTCGCAGCGGGCCATCCGGGAGCTCTTGAAGCTCCTCGAGGAGCAGGACCTGGAGACCCTGCGCGCGACCTACCGCACGCTCTTCGGCAGGGTGGTCGAGCCCCGCGAGGACGTGCGCCGCGCCCGCGAGCTGGTCGGCGGCTACTACGACGGCGGAGGCTGAAGGCGGCTCAGATGCCGGTGACCCGGACCACCTCTTCGAAGGTCGTCGTCCCCTCGGCGAGCTTGCGGAGGGCCGACTGGCGGAGCGTGCGGAGGCCGTTCTTCACCGCCTCGCGCTTGATCTCGGGGGAGTCCGAGCCCTGGACGATGAGGTTCTTGATGGAGTCGTCGATGGGCAGTATCTCGAAGATCCCCGTGCGGCCCAGATAGCCGGTGCCGCGGCACTCGAAACAGCCCTCCCCCTCCTTCACCTTCACCCGCTTGCCGGCGGGGACGGCCAGGCGCAAGGTGGCCACCTCGTCGGCGCTCAGATGGCGCTCGGTCGTGCAGTGGGTGCAGATCTTGCGCAGGAGGCGCTGGGCCATGGCGCCCACCAGGGTCGAGCTGATGAGGAAGCGCTCGATCCCGAGATCGACAAGGCGCGAGATCGAGGAGGCGGCGTCGTTGGTGTGCAGGGTGGAGAAGACGAGGTGCCCGGTCAGGGCCGCCTGGATGGCGTACTGGGCGGTCTCGGCGTCGCGGATCTCGCCCACCATGATGACGTCGGGGTCCTGGCGCAGGATGTGGCGCAGGGCGCCGGCGAAGGTGATCCCCACCTTGGTCTGCACCGAGGTCTGGTTGAAGTCCTCGTGCACCATCTCGATGGGGTCCTCGATGGTGGTGACGTTGAGTTCGCGGGTGGCGATGGTCTTGAGCGCCGAGTAAAGGGTGGTGGTCTTGCCGGAGCCGGTGGGGCCGGTGACCAGGATGATGCCGTGCGGCCGGGTGATGAAGTCGTTGAAGAGCTGCAGCTCGTCGGGGTAGAAGCCCAGCCCCGAGAGGTCCTGCATCAGCACCTCGGGGTCGAAGATCCGCATCACCACCTTCTCGCCGAAGGCGACCGGCAGCGTCGACACCCGGAGCTCGACGTCGCGGCCGTTGCGGGTCGCCTTGACCCGCCCGTCCTGCGGCCGGCGCTTCTCGGCGATGTCCAGGCGCGACATCGTCTTGATGCGCGAGACGACCGCGTTGTGGACGATCTTCGGCATCTGCTGGATGTCGTGGAGGACGCCGTCGATGCGGAAGCGGATGAGGCTCTGGTCGCGCTTGGGCTCGACGTGGATGTCGCTCGCCCGGCTGTCGAAGGCGTGCTGCATCATGAACTCGACGGCGTTGACCACGTGCTGGTCGGACGACTCGATCTCGCTCTCGCTCTTCATGCGGACGAGCTGCTCGAGGTTGCCGAGGTCGATGCCGGCCGAGAGGTCGCGCTCGGCGCGCTTCACCGAGTGGCGCAGGCCGTAGAACTCGGTGATCGCCTTGAGGATGTCGGGCTCCGAGGCTACCACCAGCTCGAGCTCGCGGCCGGCGATGCGGCGGAAGGAGTCGATGCCCTCGATGTCGTAGGGGTTGGCGCAGGCCACTCTGAGGCGGCCGTTGACCATCTCGAGCGGGATCATCCGGTGGCGGCGGGCGAAGGGGCGCGACACCTTCGACTCGATGAGGTCGGCGTTCAGGTTCAGGGTGTCGATGCGCACGTGCGGGAGGTGGGCGTCGGTGGCGATCGCCTGGGCGATCTCCATCTCGCCGACCGGGCTGCCGCCGTCCTTCAAGTCGGGCAGCCGGAGGCGCGCCACCAGCTCGTAGGCGAGCGCCTTCTGCTCGTAGGCGCTGTGCGAGCGCAGCCGGCTGGGGAGCTGTCGCGCCTCCTTCTTGATGGCTTCGCCGTGCTCGGCGCTCAGGTGGCCCTGGCGGACGAGGATGTCGGCGACGAGCTCGGGGGTGAGGTTCATGCGGCACCAGTTTAGCCCAGAGCCCGGGGCGAGGTCACACCCGTTCCGCGAAGTCGCTTGCATCCTGTTGTTTTTGCTTTCCGACATTAAGGTTTTCCGCGTGCCTTCGAGCGATGATCAGGCGCGAATGAAATAATTGTTTTGCGCACATTCTGGCGGCCCGCTACCGGCCCTCCGCGAAATTCCCAAACGGTATTCGGATATGGTTTACTTTTTCTTTCAAACCGGCAAGGGAAACGCATGCTCCCAGCTCTCCGAGTGCTCGTCGTCGACGATCATCAGCTTTTCCGCCAGTGCCTGTCGACGGCGCTCGGCAAGCGCGGGGCTGCCGAGGTGCGGGTGGCAGAGAGCGCCGAGGAGGCCCTGGCCACCCTCGACGGCTGGCCGCCGGACGTCCTCTTGGTGGGGCTCGACGGCGGCGGCGCCGGCGCGCTCGGTCTGACGCGCCAGGTGGCGGCGCGCTTCGGGGGCGTGCGGGTTATCGTCCTGGGGTCGCAGGAGGTCGCCCGCGAAATGGCGGCCTGCCTCGAGGTGGGGGCCCGGGGCTCGGTCTTTCGCGAGCAGTCGCTCGACGAGCTCGAGGCGGCGATCGCGGCGGTGGCCGCGGGCGAAATCGTCTGCGCCCCGGGGGTCGCCCACGCCCTCTTCTCGCGGCTGGGCGAGCTGGGCCTCGAACGCCGGCGCCGCGAGCGGCTGGAGTTCCTCGATCTCACGCCCCGCGAGCTCGAGATCCTTCATCTGATCGCGGAAAACTTGAGCAATCAGGAGATCGCCGAGCGCCTGTTCCTGTCGGTGCACACGGTCAAGAACCACGTGCACAACATGATCGAGCGGCTGGGGGTCGAAAACCGCTCAGAGGCCGTCCGGCACGCCTACCACCGCGGCTGGTTCCGCGACCGCCGCGGCCCCCGGCAGGGCCTGTGAGCCGCCGGGAGGGCGCCATGCCCCGCCGACCGTCGACGCGGAAGGCACGCCTGTGCGGGTGACGATGGTGAGCCCGGACCGCGTCTTCCGCGAGGCGGTCGAGGTCTGGCTCTCCAGCCGGCCGGATCTCTTGCCCGACCCCGCTCCGACGGGGGAGGGGGCGCCCGCTCCCGACGTCGTGCTGATCGACTCCAGCTTCGACAGCTACAGCGCCCTCACCACCGCCTGGTGGATCCGCGAGGAGCTGCCAGCGGCAAAGGCCCTCGTCCTCGGGCTCGACCGCGAGGAGCACGCCCTCGACTTCATCGAGGCCGGCGCCCTGGGCTACCTGCTCAAGGGATCGTCGCCGGACGACCTCGCGGCGACCCTCCGCGCCGTCGCCGCCGCCTGCACGCGCTGCTCCGCCCGGCTCGCCGCCGCCATCATGGAGCGCATTCGCGAGCTCTCGGCCCTCGACACCGGGCGGCCTCGGGGACCCCTGCCGCCGCTGACCCCTCGCGAGCTCGACATCCTCGAGGCCATCGCCTGCGGCCTGAGCAACAAGGAGATCGGCCAGCGTCTCCGCATCAGCGTTTCGACGGTCAAGAACCACGTCCACAACGTCCTCGAGAAGCTGCAGGTGGGACATCGGCGGGAAGCCATCAAGCTGGCCTACGAGTGCGGCCTCCTGCCCGCGCCCGGCGGCTCCCCGGCAGGCCAGCGCTGAACCCTTTTTAGACCGCGGTGCTCATTGTCTGGTCCTCGACCGGCCGGTAGGTTGTCCCCGAGCCAGCCGGCTATCCCCACAGCTCGCCGATCGGCGCCGGATCGTCCGGCCGGCGGCAGCTGTCCCAAGGGGGCCGGCTGAAGTCGTCTAGAATTGGACGCGGCGCGCCAGGCTCGGGGACGCCGGCCGCACCGAATCGAACCCGGCCATGGAGGAGAGGATGCAGGAGGACGAGATCCGAAACCGTATCAAGGAGATCATCGCCAACGTCGCCGGGCTCGACCCGACGAAGATCGGCGACCACGCCACCCTGCGGGACGACCTGAATCTCGATTCGCTGTCGCTCCTGGAGATCGGCGTCGACGTCGACTTCGCCTTCAAGCTGAACCTCCCGGACGAGCGCTACAAGGAGGTCCAGAGCCTGGACTCCATGGTCGAGCTGGTGCAAGGGCGGCTCGCCGAGCCACGGTCGGAGGCGGTTTGAGCCGGAACCCGGTCGTCGTCACCGGCATCGGGGTGGTGACTCCGGTCGGCACCGGGCGGGACGAATTCTGGGACAACCTCCTGGCCGGCCGCTCCGGCTTCGCCCCCGTTTCCTCGTTCGACACCAGCGCCCACACCGTCCACCTGGGGGCAGAGGTGCGCGGCTTCCAGGGCGCCGACCAGGTGCGGAACCTCGACGCCTCGCGCCTCGGCCGCGCCTCCCAGCTCGCCATCGCCGCCGCCCACCAGGCGCTCGCGGACGCCGGCCTGGACTCCTCCGCGGGCCTGGCCGACCCTGGCCGCGCCGGCGTCTCGATGGGCACCACCTCGGGCGAGCCGCTCGAGGTGGAGCGCTTCGATGACTTCTTCCTGGCTTCCGATCTCGCGGGGATGGGGACAGAGTTCATCGTCCGCTACCCCTGCCACGTCATCGCCGCCAACGTCGCCGCGGAGCTCGGCTTCGAGGGCAGCGCGACGATGATCCCGGCCGCCTGCGCCGCCGGCAACTACGCCATCGCCCATGCCGTCGACCTGCTCTCGGCCGGCCGTGCCGACCTCATGCTCGCCGGCGGCGCCGACGCCTTCTCGCGCATCACCTACACCGGCTTCGCGCGCCTGGGCGCCATCGCGCCGGTGACCTGCCAGCCCTTCGACCGCAACCGCAAGGGGATGATCCCCGGCGAGGGCGCCGGGATGGTGGTGCTCGAACCGCTGGCGCGGGCGCTCGCCCGCGGCGCCCGCATCTACGCCGAGGTCGCCGGCTATGGGCTCTCCTGCGACGCCCACCACATGACGGCGGCGCACCCGGAAGGGGCGGGCGCGGCGCGGGCCATGGAGAGGGCACTCGAGGTCAGCGGCCTCAACGCCGACGAGGTGAGCTACATCAGCGCCCACGGCACCGGCACGCCGACCAACGACCGCTTGGAGACGATCGCCGTCAAGCGCGTCTTCGGCGACGCCGCGCGCCGGGTGCCCATCAGCTCGGTCAAGTCGATGCTCGGCCACACCATGGGAGCGGCGTCGGCGATCGAAGCGGCAGTCTGCGCCCTGGCCGTCCACTGCGACCGCATCCCCGGGACCATGAATCTCGAAGAGCCCGATCCGGAGTGCGACCTCGACTACGTCCCCAACGCCGCCCGCGAGCTGCCGGTCCGGGTGGCGATGAACAACGCCTACGCCTTCGGCGGCAACAACGCCTCGCTCATCCTGCGGAAATGTGAGATGTAGGGATGGCCAACCCCCGCAGGGTGGTGATCACCGGCGCCGGCCTCCTGTCGCCCCTCGGGGACTCGCCGGAGGCCCTGCACGCGGCTCTCCTCGCGGGCCGCAGCGCCCTGGGGCCCATCACTCTCTTCCCGACTACCGGCCTGCGCTGCACGCAGGCCGGCGAGATCCCCGCCTTCGACGCCCAGGCCCTCCTGGGCGACCGCAACTTCCGCCCGCTCGACCGCATCAGCCGGCTGGTCGCCGCCGCCGCCGGCAAGGCCCTGGCGGCGAGCGGCTGGCGACCCGAGATGCTGCGGCAGACCGAGGTCGGGCTGGTCCTGGGGACCATGTTCTGCGGCGTCCACACGATCGCCGAGTTCGACCGCCGGAACTTGACCCGCGGCCCCTCCTACGCCAGCCCGCTCGACTTCGCCAACACGGTGATCAACGCCGCCGCCGGCCAGACCGCCATCTGGCACGACCTGCGGGGCGTCAACTCGACGATCGCCGGCGGCGCGGCCTCCGGCGTGCAGGCGCTCGCCTACGCCGTCGACCTCCTGCGCTCGGGCCGCCTGGACGCCGTGCTGGCCGGCGGCGCCGACGAGCTCTGCTTCGAAACCTTCTACGGCTTCTACCGCGCCGGCCGGCTCTGCGGCTCGGCGGCGGACGGCGAGGCCAGCGGAGCCGAGGTCCCCGTGCCGTTCGACGCGCGGCGCAACGGCTTCGCCCTCGCCGAGGGTGCGGCGCTCCTCATGCTGGAGGAGGCCGAGTCGGCGGCGCGCCGCGGCGCCACGGTCTTGGGCGAGATCCATGGCCACGGCGGCGCCTTCGACCCTTCGCGAGGGGAGGACGGCGGGCGGGCGGCGCGGGCGGTGGCGCGGGCCATCGGCGCCGCCTTGGCGGACGCCGGGATCGCCGCCGATCGCGTGGGCGCGGTGAGCGCGGCGGCGGACGGCGGCGTCCTCCTCGACCGCCACGAGGCGGCGGGGCTGGAGTCGGTCTTCTCGGGCTGCCGGGCACTGCCCGTAACCGCCGTCAAGTCGATGCTCGGCGAGCCTCTCGGCGCCTCCGGCCCGCTGCAGGTGATCGATCTCCTGGAGACGATGCGCGATGGCGCCCTCCCCGGAATCCGCGGCCTCGAGGAACTCGACCCGGTGTTCCCGCGCGCGGTGCTCGCGACATCGCCGGAGGCCCGGTCGGTCGACTTTTCGAGCGCTCCCTTCGCGGTCGTCGACGCCGTCGGCTTCGACGGCCAGTGCGCCGCCCTGGTGCTGGGCCCCGCCGGGCCGGCGATGGTGGGCCATGGAGATGGTGGGGGAGGCGGAGGGGGCAGCCGATGAGCGCTCCGCGGCCCGTCGAGCTGGTGCCGCGCCTCGACGAGCAGGGCTACTCGGCGGAGTGCGTGGCGGAGCGGCGGCGCTGGGTGGAGGAGCGGACGGGAGCGCGGCTCACCCACGTCGGCTCGCATTCGATCGACAGCGCGCGGATGCGGGGCAACGTCGAGAACCCGATCGGTGCCGTGCAGATGCCGCTGGGCGTCGCCGGCCCGCTGCTCGTCGACGGCGAGCACGCGCGCGGCGTCTTCTACGTCCCCCTGGCGACCACCGAGGGCGCCCTCGTCCGCTCCTATGAGCGCGGCATGGTGGCGCTCACCCGCGCCGGCGGCGCCCGCGTCCGCCTGTGGGCCGACGAGAACCGGGTGGCGCCGGTCTTCCTCCTCGCCGACGTGGCGGAGGCGCGCGACTTCGCGGGCGAGGTCGCGGCCGGCTTCGAATCCATCCGCGCCGCCGCCGAGTCGACCACCCGCCACGGCAGGCTGTTGCGCCTCGAGTGCCTGCCCATCGGCCGCGAGGTGATCGTCAGCTTCTCCTACCACACCGGCGACGCCCAGGGGATGAACATGGCGGTCAAGGCGACCGATGCCGCCTGCCGCTGGATCGTCGCCAACACCCGCGCCAAGCGCTACTTCATCTTCAGCGGCTTCGACTCCGAGAAGCGGGCGAGCGGCTCGCTCCTGGCCGGCGGCAAGGGCAAGAAGGCGACGGCCGGCGCCGAGCTGTCGCCCGCCCTCGTCCGCGCCTACCTCCACAGCACCCCCGAGCGGCTGGTCGAGATGTGGCGGCACACTCTCTTGGGCCACCTGCAGGCCGCCGCGACGGGCTACAACGGCCACTACGCCAACGGCCTGGCCGCCCTCTTCATCGCCTGCGGTCAGGACGTCGCCAACGTCGCCAACTCGGCGGTGGGGATCACCAGCTTCGAGGTCACCCCCACGGGCAGCCTCTACGCCAGCGTCACCCTGCCCTCGCTGTCGGTCGCCACCGTGGGCGGCGGCACCGCGCTCGGCACCAGCCGCGAGTGCCTGGAGATGCTCGGCTGCGCCGGCCAGGGCGGGGCGCCCAAACTGGCGGAGATCGTCGCCGCGACGCTCTTGGCCGGCGAGCTGTCGATGGGTGCCGCCATCGCCAGCGGCGAGTTCGTCGAGGCCCATGAGGCCTACGGCCGGAACCGTCCGGAGGTGGAGGGGGGCGGCGCGGCGTGAAGCGCCCCTTCCGCGGCCTCCGCGAGCGCCCGCCCGATCCTGCCTACGACGCCGTGGTGATCGGCGCCGGGGTCGGCGGCCTCATCGCCGCCAACCTGCTGGCGAAGGCCGGCCAGAAGGTCCTCTTGGCCGAGCAGCACTACATGGTGGGCGGCTATTGCAGTACCTTCCGCCGCTCCGGTTACACCTTCGACGCCGCCACTCACTTCTACCCGCTGCTGGGCAACCCCGAGACGCTCTCCGGCCGGCTCCTCGCCGATCTCGGGGTGACGACGAGCTGGGTCAAGATGGATCCCGTCGACATCTTTCACCTCCCCGACGGCAGCCGCTTCGAGGTGCCCGCCGACCTCGAGGCCTACCTGGCGCGGCTCAAGGCGGATTTCCCCGCCGAGGCGCGGGCCATCGACGGCTTCTTCGGCGTCGTGCGCGACGCCTACCTGCTGGGTCTCCTCGCCTACTTCCGCGGCCGCGAGGCGGGACGCCTGGAAGGCTTGCGCGACCTGACGGTGCGGCAGGCGCTCGACCGCTGGTTCGGCGACGAACGCCTGAAGCTCCTGCTGACCGCCGACTGCGCGCACTGGGGATCGCCTCCCGGACGCACCTCCTTCGTCTTCGACTCCATGCTGCGGCTCTCCTACTTCCTCGGCAACTACTATCCGCAGGGCGGCTCGCAGGCCTTCGTCGACGAGCTGGCCCGCCTTTTCGAGGAGCGCGGCGGGCACCTGCTGATGCGCTCGCCGGCCCGCCGCATCCTGGTCGAGGACGGCGTCGCGCGCGGCGTCGACTTCGAGGTGCGCCACGGGCAGCATCGCTCGTCGATCAAGCGGGTGCTGGCGGGGGCGGTGGTGGCGAACGGCGACCTGCTCCACACCCTGGAGGAGCTGGTGGGCGAGGAGCACCTCGACCCGGAGCGGCTGGCGGTGCTCCGCGGCCTCCGCCCCACCTTCCCCTGCTTCCTCACCCACATCGGTCTCCGCGGCGTTCCGGCGGAGGTGCTGCGGGAGGCCCAGGGCTACTACTGGGACTCCTGGGACATGGAGCGCGTCGGGCTGGACGCGCTGCGCTTCAAGCTCTTCGTCCCCACGCTCCACGAACCGGCGATGGCCCCCGAGGGCGGGCAGATCGTCATCGTGCAGAAGGTGCAGGAGCTCGACTTCGACGGCATCGCCGACTGGGAGCGCCACAAGCAGGAGGTCCAGGATTTCGTCCTTGCACACCTGGAACGGATGATCCCGGGGATCGGCAGCCGAATCGTGGTTTGCCGGAGCGCCTCGGCCTTGACCTCCCGGCGTTTCACCATGAACCACCAGGGGGCGATGCTCGGCTGGGAGATGTCGCCCGGCCAGCTCGGAGACATGCGGCCGGGGATCGCGGGAGAGGTCCGCAACCTCTACTTCGTCGGCCACTGGACGCAGCCGGGCGGCGGCATCACGCCGGTCATCGTCTCCGCCCAGAGGGCGGCGCGGGCGGTTTTGGACGGACGGGAGGAGGCCGAACCCTCTCCCTTCGCTGCGCTGTCGGCGGAGCGGGCGGTTCCGTTCCTCGCCCGGCTGGGGGCGCTGAAGAATGACGGCTAGGGTCATCGTCGTCGCCCGCGAGGACAGCGTCACCCGGGCGCTGGGAGAGCGACTGGGCAGGAGCTCGGCCGTCGCATCCTGCCGGCTTGTCGCGACGCCCGCGGAGCTCGGCGACGTGGACCTCGTCGTTTACAGGCCGGCGCTCGCTTCGCGGCGGGCAGGAGGGCCGGATCTCGCCGCGGCCGCGGCGGTCTTCGCGGGCTGCCGCGCGGCGGGCGTCCGGAAGTTCATCCTCCTGTCGAGCGCCGCTGTCTCCGCTCCCAGCCATCAGCATCCGGGCTTGGTGGCTGAAGAGCGAGCGTCCGCCGCGCGGATCGGCAACCGGGTTTCCCGCGAGTGGGCCGCGCTGGAGGAGATGGCGGCGGATGGGCTGGGTGAGGGAATGCACTTGATCGTGCTCCGGCCGACCGCAATCGCTGCTCGCGACTCCGAAGAGTTTCTGGCGCGGCTTCTGGGCGGGCGCGTGGCTTTCGTGGCAGCTGGCTACGATCCTTCTGTGCAGTTCTTGGCGGTCGAGGACCTGGCGGAGGCGGTGACTTTGGCGGTCGAGCGCGTAGGGGCCGCGGCGGGTCCTGTCACGGTGCCGTTTCCCGCGCGACGGCACGGGCGGGAGCCCCTCGGCACCGCGCCACCCGCCGCTCCGTTGGAGGTCTACCACGTGGCGCCGGCGGGAACGGTGCCGTTGAGGTCGGCTTTGCGGCTGGCGGGGGTGCGAAGGGTGGCGCTGCCCTGGAGCCTGCTGCGATTGGTGGGGAATGAGGATCAGCTGGCGTGGACTCGCTATCCGGCAACGGTTTTGGGGGCGCGGATCGCTGGGGAGCTGGGATTCAGGGCCAGGAAATCGAGCGCGGAGGCGGTGGTGGGGGCTTTCGGTCGGGGTGGAGAGGCGCCTTCGTTCGATCCCTATGGCATGAGCCCCGGCTATATCGCCGCCTACGGGCGGACTCTCTTCCGTTTCCTCCACGACCGTTTCTGGCGCATCGAGTGGCGGGGACTGGAGAACGTGCCGCGGAGCGGCCGCGCGGTGCTCACCGGCGTCCACCGCGGCTTCATGCCCTGGGACGGAGTCATGGCGCTCCATCTCCTCACCCGCGAGATCGGGCGCACGCCGCGCTTCCTCATCCATCCCTGCCTGGTCAAGCCGCCCTTCCTCGCCAACTACATGACCAAGCTGGGCGGGATCGTCGCCTGTCAGGAGAACGCCGACTGGGTGCTCTCGCAGGACGAGCTCCTGGGCATGTTCCCGGAGGGGATCCACGGCGCCTTCACCATGTACCGTGACGCCTACAAGCTGGGCAAGTTCGGGCGCGACGAGTACGTGAAGATGGCGCTGCGCAACCGCGCCCCCATCGTCCCCTTCGTCACCGTCGGCAGCGCCGAGATCTACCCCATCCTCGGCCGGCTCGACTGGAAGTGGGTCAAGCGCTCGACCGAGTGGCTCTTCCTGCCTCTCGCCCCCAACTTCCCGTTCCCCGGCCTGCCGCTCCCCTCGAAGTGGCATACGCGGTTCCTGGAGCCCATCCCCATCCACCTCCAGCACCCTCCCGAGGCCGCCGACGACCCCGAGACGGTCGCCGCCATCAGCCGCGAGGTGCGCGCGCGCATGGAGGAGGCGATCGCCGCGATGCTCGCCCGCCGGCGGTCGATCTTCTTCGGCTCGGTGTTCGAGGGGCAACCCCTCGGATCGTGACGAGGGCGGCCGCCATCGCCCACGCCCTCGCCTCGCGGCCGCCGGCGGGCGCGGGGCTGCGGCTGCTGCAACGCTCGGCCGGCGCGGCAGCCGCGGCCCTGCCCGGCGCGGCGCAGCGCGATTGGAGGGAGCTCGCCAACAAGCTCGAGGCCTTCGTCGACTTCCACCAGGCGGCCACCCTCCTCGGGCCGGTGGCGGGATTCGAGCCGCCTCTCGACGAGCCGCTGCGGCGGGCCGTGGCGCTGGGCGCCCATCGTTCGCTGTGGACGATCGAGGGGCTGGGCTACGCCCGCGCCGAGAGCGCCTGGCGTGCCGGCCGTTCCCCTGGCCCTGTCCTCCCCCCGGGGATCGCGGAGCGGTGGCCGCGGGCCGTCGTCCCCCTTCACACCGGGGCGGCGCTGTCCTTCGCCGAACGCCTGCTGGGGACGGCCGGAGGAGGGAGCGCGGACGGGCTCGCGCTCTGGCTGGCTGGCTGGGAGGAGAGCGCGGGAGCCGACTGGCGCGGCATCGGCGCCGAGGCGTTGGGCCTCGTAGCGCGCAACCTTGAGCCGCGTCTCGTCCCTCGCCTGAGCGATCAGCTATCTGTGTTCGACCCCCTCCTCGCCGAGCACCTCTGGCACGGCGTCGGCCGCGGCCTCTATTTCGCTCCCGCCCATGCCGTGCCGCATACCCACGGCGGCCGCCGGGCGTTCGCCAAAGCGCGGCGCGAGCCGCCCGGCGAGGAGGAGCGGCGCAACGCGACGGCGGGTCTCGCCTTCGCGCTCACCCTGGTCAATCTTCGCCATCCGGAGGTGGTCGCCGCGGCGCTGGAGGGCGAAGCCGGCACCCCTGGAATCAGCAGCGGCGTCGCCTCGGCGCTCGTCCTCTGGAGCGAGATGGTGGGCCGCGACTCTCATCTCACCGGCTTCCTCTCCTTCCGCCCTTCCCGGCCGGGCCTCGACGCCGTCTGGCGCGACGTCGTCCTCGCGCCGGCGACGGCAGCGCTCGACGCGCCTCCTTCCCACGGCGTACCGGCCGGCCTGTTTCGCTCCGCGGGATGAAACGGCCGGCCCGATCGAGGCGCCTGATGAGGGCGGGATGTGACAAACTCACCATTGGGCTGTCATTCGGATGCAAATGGAGGCAGAATAAGCATGAATGCGCAAAGCTTTGACGTGCTGATCGTCGGCGGCGGCCTGGCCGGGCTGACGCTCGCCCGCCAGCTTCTGCTCAACTCCGAGAAACGCATCCTCCTCATCGACCGCCGCGCCGACCTGCCGCCGTCGAAGCAGAAGGTGGGCGAGGCGACGGTGCAGATGAGCGGCTACTACTACGGCAAGGTGCTCGACCTAGAGGAGTATCTGCTGCAGGAGCACTACCTCAAGTACAACCTCCGCTTCTACTGGAACGCCGGCGAGAACGGCGAGGCCGACGGCGGTCCGGCGTCGCGCTACGAAGAGGTCAGCCAGTCGTACATCCGCTCGATCTCGAACATCCCGACCTACCAGCTCGACCGCAACCGCTTCGAGGCCGAAGTGCTGCGCCGCAACCGCGAGAATCCGCGTTTCGAGTTCATCGCCGCCACCTCCAGCCTCCACATCGAGCTTTCCGAGGACGGCGGCCCGCACGCTTTCCGCTTCCTGGTGGAGGGCCGGGAGATCGCCGGCATCGCCGACTGGGTGGTCGACGCTTCGGGCCGCGGCCGCGTGCTCGCCAAGAAGCACGAGCTGGCCCGCGAGAGCCCCATCCACCACGGCACCACCTTCTTCTGGGTCGACGGGCTCCTCGACATCGAGCGGCTCACCGATCTCTCTCCGCGCGACCGCCGCACCCATCCCTCCCACAGCACCTTAGGCCACCTGCCGGCCTTCCTCGCCACCAATCACTTCTGCGGCGAGGGCTACTGGTTCTGGGTGATCCCGCTGCACGGCATCACCAGCCTCGGTCTGGTCTACGACAACCGCATCGTCCGCCGCGAGGAGGTGGCGACGCCTCAAAAGACCATCGAGTGGATCTGCCGCCGCCATCCGCTCTTCGCCCGCGACCTGCCGGGGCGGAAGATCGTCGACCAGAGCGGCTTCGTCAGCTTCGCCCATGACAGCGTGCAGACGATCTCCGACCAGCGCTGGGCGATGTGCGGCGAGGCCTGTCGCTTCTCGGACCCCCTCTACAGCCCCGGCGGCGACTTGATCTCAATGTACAACACCCTGATCGCCGACGCCATTTTGACCGCCGACCGCACGCTCCTGCCGTCCAAGGTGCGGCTCTACGAGCAGCTCGCGCGCTCGATCTACGAGGCGTACGTGCCGAGCTTCGCTGTGAGCTACGAGACCCTGGGCGACCAGGAGACGTTCACGCTGCGCTACGTCTGGGAGCTGACTGTGTATTTCGGCTTCTACGTCTTCCCCTTCATCAACGACCTCTTCACCGACCCGACGTTCGGCGCCGGCTTCCTGCGGCGCTTCGCCCGGCTCGGCCCCACCAACCGCAAGCTGCACGAGCTGCTCCTCGGCTTCTTCCGGTGGAAGCAGGCCAACCCGGCGGCGCCGCCGCGCGGCCCGGTGTGCTTCGACTTCACCGAGTTCGGCCACCTGAAGGCCGCCGAGGCCTGCTTCTACAAGGTCGGGATCTCCTCCGTCGAGGCGCGGCAGGTGCTCGACGAGCAGCTCGAGAACCTCGAGGACCTGGCCCGCCAGATCGTCGCCCACGTCACCTGGGTGGTGATCGGGGACCCGCGGGCCTTCTCCGACCCTTACGTTCGCAGCATCGAGCTCCACCGCCTGGCCTTCGACGTCGAAGCGATGCGCGAGCGGCTGGCGGCCTGTCCGCCCGATGCTCCGGCGTACGCTTGGCGGATCCCCATGCCCTCCCTGGCGCGCTTCCGCGGCGAGGCTCCAGCCCTGGCGGGCGGGGAACCCTTCGCGGCCGCCGGCATGGAGCTCGCGCGATGAGTCTTCTGGCGCCGGACGCCGTCCTCGCCGACCTGGCACCCGGGCTCGAGCGGGCGTTCGCGCTCGTCCCCGAGGAGCGCTCCTACCGACTGCGCGGGATCGAGGGACGGCTGCCGGACTTCGTCCGCGGCACCTACTACCTGAACGGGCCCGCCCGCTTCCGGCGCGGCGACCTCCACTACCGCCACTGGCTCGACGGCGACGGCATGGTGACGGCGCTGCGTTTCGCCGGGGACGGCCGCGTCCACTTCGCCAACCGCTTCGTGCGCAGCGCCAAGTGGACGGCCGAGGAGGAGGCCGGACGGGCGCTCTTCCGCACCTTCGGCACC
>DATNKQ010000027.1:0-9460 GCA_035603315.1 Thermoanaerobaculia bacterium | reverse complement strand
TTTGGTAGCAAAGGGCTTCGCGCCGCCCTTCCCCCAGATCCTTCGCTCACGCTCAGGATGACAGTGTTGAGAAGGTGTCGCGCGCACCCGCCATCCTCATGTCCACCGACCTCCTCGCCGAGCGCATCCGCCAGCTGCCGGACAAGCCGGGCATCTACGTCTTCAAGGACGCCGCCGGCAAGGTCCTCTACGTCGGCAAGGCGACGTCGCTCAAGAAGCGGGCCTCCTCCTACCTCGCCCGCGACCACGAGCCGCGGCTGGCGGCGATGGTCGCCGAGGCCGCCGACGTCGAGTTCGTCGTCACCGACTCGGCGGCCGAGGCGCTCCTCCTCGAGAACAACTGGATCAAGAAGCGGAAGCCGCGCTACAACATCCTGCTGCGCGACGACAAGACCTACCCTTACTTGAAGCTCACCCTCCGCGACGAGTATCCGCGCATCGCCTTCACCCGCCGCATCCGCGAGGACGGCTGCGAGTACTTCGGCCCCTTCCTGCCGGGAGGCCTGGCGCGCAAGGCCATCAAGCTGGTGCAGAAGCTCTTCCTCGTGCGGGTCTGCAAGATCGAGATCGACGGCACCCTCCCGCGTCCCTGCCTCTACCACGACATGCGCCGCTGCCTCGGCCCCTGCGTGGCGGCGCTGACGACCAAGGAGGCCTACGACGCCGCCGTGCAGCAGGCGCGGCTCTTCCTCGCCGGCCGCAACGACCAGCTCGTGCGGCACCTGAAGCGCGAGATGTGGCAGGCCGCCGAGGCCACCGACTACGAGCGCGCCGCCGTCCTCCGCGACAGCCTCTCCGAGGTGGAGGCCATCGGCCAGCGGCGCAAGCTCTCCTCGGTGGCGGGGGAGGACGTCGACGTCTTCGGCGTCCACGTCTCGGGAGGCAACGCCGCCGTCGCCGTCCTGGTCATGCGCGGCGGCCAGGTGCTCGACCGCCGCGAGCTCTTCTGGGAGGGGGTGGGCGACATCTCGCCCGAGCGCCTGCTCTCCGAGCTCCTGCCCCAGCTCTACGACCGCACCACCTTCATCCCCAAGGAGATCCACCTGCCGCTGCCGATCGAGGGGGAGGAGGCGCTGCTCGAATGGCTGTGCGAGAAGAAGGGGGAGAAGGTCTACCTGCGCATGCCGGCGCGCGGCCCCAAGGCCGAGCGCGTGGCCCTCGCCATGCACAACGCCGGCCTCGCCCACCGCCGGCGCTTCCGGGCGGACGCCGCCGAGTCGCCCGGCGCCGACTCGCTGGAGCGCCACCTCGGGCTGGACGGTCCGCCGCGAAGGATCGAGGGCTTCGACATCTCCCACTTCCAGGGCGGCGAGACGGTGGCCTCGCTGGTGGTCTGGGAGGAGGGGAAGATGCGCAAGGGCGAGTACCGCAGCTTCAACATCAAGAGCGCCGAGGGGATGCCGGACGACTTTGCGGCGATGAAGGAGGCGGTCGAAAGGCGCTACCGCCGGCGTCTGGAGGAGGTCGGCGCCATGCCCGACCTCATCCTCATCGACGGCGGGCGCGGGCAGCTCAACGCGGCCCTGGAGGCGCTGGCGATGCTGGGCGTCGAGGAGACGCCGACGGTCGCCCTCGCCAAGCGCGAGGAGGAGCTCTACCTGCCGCCGCTCCCCGAGCCGCTCCGCCTGCGCCGCGACGACCACGGCCTCCGGCTGCTGCAGCAGATCCGCGACGAGGCCCACCGCTTCGCCGTCTCCCGCCACCGCCGCCGCCGCACCGCCCGCACCCTGAAGAGCCGCCTCGACGAGCTCGCCGGCATCGGCCCGCGCCGGAGGAGGCTCCTGATCCAGCGCTTCGGCAGCCTGGAAGGAGTCCGCCAGGCGAAGGTCGAAGAGCTCCAGGAAGCGCTGGGGCCGGTGACGGGGAGGCGGGTCTTCGAGCAGCTGCAGGCGGAGGAGCCGGCGGAAGCGCCGTAAGTTCTTGCCTCCGCGGGACCAATGATGCCGATGCGGTAAGCTGACAAGGAAGTTGAACCTGCCGCCAGCACTGGCTGCTATGGGTGGTTGGAGCACACCATGTCGGAAGGCCTTTTGGATCGCATCGAGATCGACTCGGAGATCGTGCCGGGCAAACCCTTCGTCCGCGGGACGAGGATCACTGTCGAGATCATCCTTGAGAAGATTGCAGCCGGGTGTCCCATCGAGGAGGTGCTGGCAGAGTACCCGCGCCTGACCCGCGAGGATGTCCTCGCCGCCGTTGCCTATGCCCGCGGAGAGATGCTGGAACAACTGGAGGATCTGGAGGATTTGGCGGCTCTCGAAAAGATGCGGAGCGAAGTGCTCGAGTTCTGCAGCCTTGAGGAGTTCCTGGAAGACCACGAATCATGAACAAGCTTCGGATCACGAAGAGCGCTCTTTTCGTATTGGTGCTTGTTTCCGGCGTCGCCTGGGGACAGGCCAAAGCACCGGCTCCTGTGCAAGCGCCGCCTCCCTCGCCCGCGCCGCAGCCCGCGCCGGAGAGACCGCGGCGGTCGCCGGAGATGGCGAGCCTCGTGCGGTCCTTCGCCGGCCGCTGGACCGTCAGCGAGAAGCTGGAGAAGAGCGACTTCACGCAGCCCGGCGAGCGGACCGGCAACGCCATGTTCCGGCTCGGCCCGGGCACCTCGCTGATGGAGCTCTACCGGGCCCACGGCTCGGCGGGGGAGCTGCGCTGGCTCGGCGTCATCTGGTGGGATGCGAAGGCGAAGACCTATCGCTTCTTCACCTGCGCCAACGACGACGGCTGCAACGACCGCGGCACCGCGAAGTGGGAGGGCCCGAAGTTCGTGAACACCTGGGAGAGGACCATCAAGGGCAAAAAGGTGGTGTTCCGCGACTCCTTCACCGACATCTCGCCAACCGCGTTCACCCTCGTCGCCGAAGCCTCCGTCGCCGGCGGCCCTATGAAGAGGTTGGTCACGACTAAGTACAGCCGGCAGGCGGGGAGGAATCAGTAGAGGCCTTCATTTACCATGTTCGCTAACGAATCTGTATCTGCATGTACCATTTTCCTCTACTGCATCGCGGAATCAGCGCTTCCCTTTACCCTTCTTTGAACGTGCAGATGGTTGCCTAAAACCGGGTCTTAAAGGCTTCTTTAGAAGCTTCCGCTCAAGAGATCTTAGTCGACGCATGCACGGATGATCGCTCGGAAGATCTCGCAGGTAAGGCGCCACGATGCTGAAGGCTTCTTGGCTTCGACCTAAATAACTTAATGCGCGGGCTGTATCAATGGAAAATTCGATCGTCAGGAGGCGCTGTTCACCCGTGCCCTTCAAAATCTCCAAAGCTTTTTTATAATATTCGTACGCTATTTGCGCCTTGCCATTTTCTTCGTAAACAACACCTATCTCTCTAAGAGTCGCTGCGGTGCTTGGATGTTGTTCGCCAAGTGACTTTAGGCAGATTCCGAGTGCCTGCTGCAGGTATTCCAGGGCTTTTTCGCGATCACCTAGCTTGATGTAACCTCTTCCTACGCTGCGAAGCGAGGTGGCGACGTCAGGATGCTGATCTCCAAGTACTGTAAGGGTAATTGCCAGGTCACTTTGAAAGTAGCTCAGTGCCTTCTCGTGGTCACCGAGACTAAAATAGCAAGTGCCTATCGTGCCCAAAAGCCTTGCTACCTCGCGGGATTGACCTCCAAAAAGGTTAACAAATCCTTCCAACGCTTTTTCGCCATAATCCAAAGCCTTGTTTATTTCCCCAGTGTCTTTATAGGCAGTACAAACATTCTGAAATGAAATAATTGTTTCAGGATGGTGAAGGCCCAGCACTTGAGAACGGAGTTCCAGCCCTCGGAGTTGGTAATCCAACTGAGCCTTGGCGTTGCCAAGGTGTCCGTACGCAAGGCCAATATTGGAAAAGGAAAAAGCTGTGTCAGGGTGCCTATCGCCAAATACCTCCATTCTAATATCTAGTGATCGCTGGGAATATTCAATGTCTTCTTGATAGCGTCCTAATTTACCCTGGAGAGTCGCGAGATCATTCCATAGCCATGCTTCCAGTTCCTTGTTCTTTGTTTGTTGCTCTTCGAATAGTGCGAAAGCGCGACGGATCCATACTTCAGAATCCGCAAAATGGCCTCGATGGAAGGGTGGGTACGCCTGAAGCCAGGTCAGCCGACTCGCGTGAGGACTACTTTGCTCTTGGCTATTTTCTTGCCAGGCTCGAAGGTGATCAATTTCTGATTCGAATTTCGACAGATCCGAAAAATCTCGCCGATTGGCCGCGAACCAATCTCCCAAGTTCTGAGAAATAGTCTCTACCCAGTCGCGCCTCTGAGCTAGCGGCAATTCGTCCTGTCGCACTTTCCTTACCAACCGATGGATCCCGAAGCGGGCTTCCGCTACCTGCTTTTCGAGCAGACGCAACTTTTCTCCAAGAGAGAGAGCTCCCAGCAGGTCCGTCTCGTTAACTTTTAGTAGTGCGCTAAGGAGCGGTACTCCCATCGGAGCGGCACCGCTCCAGGTCAAAACGTCCAGAATATTTTCCAAGTACGGCTCTTCTTTGAAGACTCCCTCTTGAACTTTGAGCGTTGCGTAGATGTCCGCCTCGTGCCGAGTGAAGCTAGCGAGTAGGCTTTGTCGCAGAGCAGCCCTGGGGTTTCGGTCCAGAAGCTCCTTGTATTGGCGCCAACCGAGCCCCCTGTGGAGGAGATAAGCGCCCGCCATTTCGAGAGCCAGTGGAAGGCCGTCCAACTCTCGCGCAACGGCCGTGGCCGCCTCCTCTTCTTCTGCTCCTTGAATTGGACGGTCTGCTTCCTGCACTAGCAGGGCCAACGACTCCGTTTCGGTGAGGAGGTCAAGGGTTATAGGGGTAAAGAGGGGTTGCTCGTTTCGGCTGGTTGCGAGGAGGTGCGGATTTGCGCCAGGCAGCGGCAAGTACGGTTCTATGGAAGCTGGGTCCTCTAAATTATCGAAGATGATTAAGCAACCAGAGTAAGTCCGAAGGCGATGCTCGGCGACCTCGAGCTTGGTCCGGTGCTCGGATTCAGGAGCCACCCATTTAGCCTCCACGGCCAGACGTGTAAGTTGGGCCGCGATGTCTTGATCGGCGGTCAGCCAGATAACGCCGTTCGGATACTCGGCTTCGTATTTCCAGGCGTATTCCACCGCGAGCTGTGTCTTGCCCAACCCTCCAAGGCCACGAAATGCAGCTGCCTGCCCTATGGATGTGGGCTTTCCACCCGTCAATCTGGAGCGAACCTCTTGGAGAGCAGCCTCTCGGCCAATCACCTGATCCCCCTTGGCCCGGAACGGCACGAAAAACGGTCTATTGTCGGGAGAGTAGGAAGCGATCGGTGCGCTCACTAGGGATGTGAGATCCGCAGGAATGGTTTGGGGCTGACCCAGCGCATTAGCTTCGGATGTGTTTTCACTAGCAATCTTTCCGAGCTGCTCCAAGACGTCAAGCAAAGGTCCCCCGAAATCAGAGAACGGAATAGGCTCGACTCCTAACTTCAGGTCGTGCAGCCTACCAACATGGCTGCTCTTCACAAGTGCGTAGTGGGGTCCGATACTGTCTTCGAAGACGTTGTTCATCCCGCGAAGCTCGATACCAAAAGACGGGTCGTCGAGACTAAAGCCGATGAAGAGCAGAGACCGGGAAGCGAGCAAAGTGCGCAGGGTCACCAATGCTGCTTCGAAGTGTTGTTCCTGGTCTGGCCCTGCGGTATACAGCCGTCTATAACCATCAGGTGTAAGGATCAGGTTCGCCGCATTGTCGATCATGCCATGTAGATACCAGATAGTCGGCTTGTTGACCTTTCCTTCGCGGAGAAGCTCGGATTGTTCAGCCTTAGATTCGATATCCCAACGTCGTAGTTCGTTGTGCTGGTCCTCGGGACAGGCCCACAGCAATACGCGGTCATAGTTGGTCGTCAGGATCAGCCTGCTGCCGAGATTCCAGACGGAACGCGCCAGCGCCAGACTCTCAGGACGAGCCTCTTGCGAGTGTGGGTCGAGCTCCTCTTTTAGGAAATCGACCCAAGTGCCAGCGAGTCCCTCATGTGCTCGCCGGGCTGCGTCGACGAGATCCGGAGGGTCGATTTCAAGCAGACTCCGAACGAGCACGGCGTTTGCGTTCTTCTGTTCTTGCTCGAGCCGGTGGGCTGCATGAAGAAGCAGCTCATGCCAACTAGGGAAAAGACTTCTGCCGTTCGTCTGCCGAAGGACCGCCTTCGAGACGCCGGCACCGACGAAAGGGATCACTCTCCCCTTACGGAGGTTCAACTCCAAGGTCTGCGGGAAGTTCACAGTTGGCACATTTTACCTCATTACCAGCTTCTAACTCCGCCGCTACAAGAACCTGGCATAGGCTGCGAGATTCCAACGGTCCTGCCATGAAGAAGCTCGTGACTGCCAGCGGAGGCTGACGGCACAGAGTTGCCTTGTTGGCGCAATTGCTGCAAGAACGCTCATCTGGGCGCGCGGATGTTCCGCGCTTTTCGCCCGGTTGAAAGGAGTTCCCATGCCGCGAACCCCCTGGATCCTCGCCCTCCTCATCTCCTTCGTCCTCACCGGAGCGCTGGCGGCGCAGCAGACCCCGGCGCCGGCGACCGCGGTCCCCGTCAACGCACAGGCCACTCAACCTGCGCTGAACGCCGCTCCCCACGTGGCGCTCTCCGCCGCCGCCCTGGCGGACATCCTCGGGACACCGGGCGCGGGCGGCATCTCGACGGTGCCGGCTCCCACCTGGATGAACTGCACCCTGTTCCAATGCAGGCAGCCGTGCGTATCCGGTTGCCATGCGATCGGCTGCATCTCAGTCTGCACGAGCCTGGTCGACTGCACCTGCGATTGCTCGTGCTAGGGGAAGGGACCCGGTAGCGTAACCGGAGCCTCGGGGGCCTTACCCGAGGCTCCGGCCTCACGCCGGCCGCTCCGGCGCCATACCAATCGCGTTGGCCTCGCGCCGAACGGCTCGGCGCCACGCCGAACGGTCTGGCGCCACGCGAATCATGTCCGCACGACGCCAATCCCTCCGGGGCCACGCGAATGCTGCCCGCGCGACGCCAATCCCTCCGGGGCCACGCGAATCCCTCCGGGGCCACGCGAATCCTGCCCGCGCGACGCCAATCCCTCCGGCGCCACGCGAATCCTTCCGGCGTCACGCCAAACGATTCGGCGCGACGCCGAAAGGCCCGGTCTTCGCGCCAATTGAATCGAGAGCGCGCCGAAACGATTGGCGCCGTCTCGATTCATTTGGCGTCACGCCGGAAGGCCCGGTCTTCGCGCCGATTGAATCGAGAGCGCGCCGAAACGATTGGCGCCGTCTCGATTCGATTGGCGTCGCGCCAGAAGGCTCGGTCTTCGCGCCGATTGAATCGAGACGGCGCCGGAACGATTGGCGCCGTCTCGATTGAATTAACGTCGTCTCGATCGAATTGGCGCCGTCTCGATTCGATTGGCGCGGTGCCGACACGGCCGGCTCGCGGGCGATCGTCCTGAATTGTGGACGGCGGAGAGAGCTCCCGGGCCTCTTGATCGAGATCCGGAGTTGGGTTCCCGATCAGGAGCCCGGGATCGAGATCCTGAGAGCCTATGAATTTTTCTCGGAGGCCGAGCATCCGACGCGATTGCCGCGCAAGAACTTAGGCCCTGTCATCCCGAGCGGGAGCGAGGGACCTGGGTGGCGGGAGGCCTTCCAAACAGTTGATAGCAAAGGACCTTCTTGCCGCCCTTCCCCCAGGTCCCTCGCTCTCGCTCGGGATGACAATCGGGGAGGACGTGCCCTTCGGTCCGGGGGAAGTGGCTAGGTCTCGGCAAGTCTGCGATCGAGATCCTGAGGTTGGGATCGCGATCCGGAGCCCGGGATCGAGATCCGGTACCCCGGGGAGCGATTCGAAGCCCGGGTGGTCCTCCAGACGCAGCCCGGCGGAGGCGTTGATGTAGGATCTTCTCGTCCTCCATGCCGCTCCCACCGTTCAGCGATTCCGACCTCGCCGCCATTCGCGCCGCCGTGGAAGAGGCGGAGCGGTCGACGTCGGGCGAGATCGTCCCCTACGTGGTGGCGGCGAGCGACGGCTATCTCGAGGCGGCGTGGAAGGGGGCGGCGTTCGGCGCCTTCCTGGCGGCCTTGGGCGCCTGGGGGATCTACCGCTGGGGCGGCTTCTGGGGCGGTCAGCTCTTCCTCTGGATGGTGGTGCCGCCAGCGGCGGGCGGCGCCGTCGGGTTCCTCGCCGTCCACTCCCTGGCGCCGCTGCGGCGGGCTCTGGCCGGCCACGAGGTCATGGCCCACCGCGTCGAGCAGCGGGCGGCCGCGGCGTTCCTCGAGCAGGAGGTCTGGAAGACGCGGCGGCGCACCGGCATCCTCCTCTTCCTCTCGCTCTTCGAGCGCCGCGTGAAGGTCCTGGGCGACTCCGGGATCCATCAGCAGGTGGAGGAGGGGGAGTGGGACGAAGTGGTGCGCCAGGTCGTCCACGGGATCCGCGCCGGCAACCCCGGCGCCGCCCTGGTGGCGGCGATCGGCGAGTGCGGCAGCCTGCTGGCGCGCCATGGGCTGACGCGGCAGGCCGGCGACGTCGACGAGCTCTCCGACGAGCTGCGGCAGGGGAAGCCATGAAAGGCCGGATGTGGAGTCGTTACGCGCTGGCGGTCCTTCTGGTCCTCCTGGCGATCCCTCTTCTCGCCAAGGACGTCCCCTTCCTCTCCGGCCGGGTCGACGACACCGCCGGCATGCTGCCGCCCGAGGCGCGGCAGAGGATCGAGGACAAGCTCAAGGCGCTGGAGCAGCAGACCGGCGCGCAGGTCGCCGTGCTCACCGTCGACAGCCTGGACGGCGAGGTGCTGGAGGACTACTCGCACAAGGTGGCGCAGACCTGGGGGCTGGGGAAGAAGGGGAAGGACAACGGCGTCCTCCTGCTGATCTCGAAGAGCGACCGCAAGATCCGCATCGAGGTCGGCTACGGGCTCGAGGGCCAGCTCACCGACCTCCAGAACCACGTCATCATCGACGAGATCATGCGCCCCGAGTTCCAGCGGGGCGACTTCGCGGGCGGCATCGAGAAGGGGGTCGGCGCCATCGTCTCGGCGGTCAGCGGGAAAGGCGTGCCCACGCCGGAGAAGCCCGCCGGCCGCCCGAACGACCTACCGGTGGCCGGACGCGCCCTCTTCGGGTTGATCTTCCTCGTCGTCATCGGCACCTTCTCGCTCGTCGCCCTGTCGACCAGCGGCTGCCAGAGCTGGTTCCTCTACCTCTTCCTGACGCCCTTCTACTTCACCTTCCCCATGGCCATCGGCGGCCCGGCCCTGGGGATCGGCCTCGCCGTCGGCTGGCTGGTCCTCTTCCCCGTGCTGCGGCTCCTCTTCGGCCGCCGGACGGGCGGCGGCGGATTCTGGCGCGGCGGCGGCTGGCCTATCTTCTTCCCCGGCGGTTTCTTGGGCGGGGGCGGCGGGGGCTGGAGCTCCCGCGGCGGCGGCTGGGGCGGCGGCGGCGGCTTCTCGGGAGGCGGAGGCGGCTTCGGCGGGGGCGGCGCCTCCGGC
>DATNKQ010000646.1:0-7851 GCA_035603315.1 Thermoanaerobaculia bacterium | reverse complement strand
CTGCCGACGGTGGCGGCCGACAACGACGACCGCACCGTCCTCGTGCAGTGGCCGGCCGCCGACGGCGCCCTGCCGCCGGGCGGCGGCGCGCGGCTGGTGATCGCCGTGCCGGTGGCCATCGAGCCGGCGGTCGAGGTGCCGTCGCTCACCTCGCTCACCCAGCAGGAAGCGCAGAAGGCGCTCGAGGCGGTCGGGCTGGCGCTCGGCAAGGTGAGTTTCGTGCAGAAACAGCAAATACCGATCGACTAAGATTGGAACCGAGGAGGAACTCCCATGGCGACTTTCGTGAAGGCCAACCCGACGTTCAGCACCGAGGCGCTCGCGGGCACCCGCGTCACCAAGACCACTTCCACCGGCGCGACGGTGGGCGCGACGGTCGTGGGAGCGGGCGCCGCGACCGGCGGAGCGGCGGGCGCCGCCGACCAGCTCCCCGCGGCCTCGTCCACCGCCGGCGCGGCGACCGCCGCGGCGTCCTCGCCCCTGGTCTCCCGCGTCTTCATTCCCGCCACCATCGACGTCAGCGCGAACACGCCGCCGCCGACCATCGTCCGCGACGGCAAGGAGGTGACGGCGCCCGCCATGGACCCCGCGCGGGTCGACGACTTCCTCACCCACACGGTGCCGATCGTGCGGTTCAACCTGCCGGTCGCTGTCTCCCAGAGCATCCCGGCGGGGACCCGGGTGGCCAAGGGGACGCCGGTCGACCTCGTCTTCGCCACCGTCTCGAACATCCCCTTCAACGTCTTCGACGCGGTCCATGCCGACCTCGCCACCAAGACGGTCGCCGACGTCCTGCCCATCGCCGCCGATCCGCAGATCGCGCCGCTCCTGAGTCAGGATCCGACGACCCTCACGGCGGCGCAGAAGGCGACCGTCACGACGGCGCTGACGCAGAAGGGGATCAAGGTCGACGACGCCGATCCCACCCGCACCTTCAACCTCGCCTTCGCCTCGCTGAAGAGCGTGCAGGCTTTCCAGTAGGCGGCGGCGATGGCGGTGAACGCGGTGGTCAGCGAGCACCAGTTCCTGGGCGGCGTGGATCGCGTCCAGTTCAAGACCTTTCCCCTGGCGATCCTCTTCCTCGGCGGTCAGCTCACCGCCAACGGCGCCTCCTCGGTCGAGCTGACTGTCGAGACGCCCGGGTTGCCGAGCAAGCCGCTGCAACTGCCGCGGAACGCCGTCGTCGACCCCGGCTTCAAGGTCACGGTGAGCGCCGGCCGCGCCGACTGGACGCGCTGCAAGGACGTCGGTCAGCTCCACCAGCAGGCCATCGACCGCGGCATTTCGGTGGTGGTCGACTTCGGGGTGCTGCGCACCGTCGCCGGGGTGGGCCTGACCGACACCGGAACCTTCCGCATCCTCACCGTCAAGCAGTGGACCGGCACGGGCTTCGCGGCCCAGCCGGTCTTCGACAGCGACGGCGTCGGCAGCTTCGACGCGGCGGTGGTCTTCAACTCGCAGATCCGCAGCGAGCGGCTGCAGGTCGACCTGGTGAAGGTCGTCGATCCGCCGGGCAACGGGATCGCGATCGACTCGCTCCTGGTTCAGCTACCGGACCTCCCGGCCGACCTCGACCTGCGGATCAACGGCGGCCCGCCGGTGTGGACCTTCCCCGGCCCGGTAACCGGGACGGCGCCCGGATGGGCGCCCGGCCCGGCCGGCCTGGCGTCGCACGATGTCGACTTGACCGCCGCCCTGAACGCCCTCTTGGGCGATCCCACGGCGAGCATCGACGCGCCGCTCGACCTCCACGTCGTCCTCACCGCCCGCGTCCCCGGCGCCCTCGACCTCCAGCTCGCGCAGCCGGTCGACCCGCTCGTCCGCTACCTGGCCCAGGTGGCGCTGCCGCCCGGCCAGGAGACGCTCACCTTCTCCGCCGAGGGCCGCAAGGTCGTGCCGCTCCCCCTTCCCCCCTGGGTCGGCGCGGTCGAGAAGGTGAGCCTGACGGTGGCCGCCAAGCTGCCGCCGGAGCGCACGGTGCCGCCGCTAGGGCCCGACGCCCAGCCCGTCGACGCCAATGCTTTGGGGGGGCCGGCGGTGCCGCTGGCGGAGATGGCGCTCGATCCCGAGCGGGCGGCGGCGGTGGCGCTCACCGGCCCTTCGCCAGGCGATCCGCTGTTCGCTTCGCCGGTCTACGGGCTGGGCGAGCTCGTCGGCGTGCGGCTGCCGCTACGCGCCGAGACCGGCGGGGCAGAGGTGCGGGCGCTCCTCTTGGCCGCCGGCGACGACGGGCCGGGCGCGCCCGTCGACGGCGGCGCCAGCAAGCCGGTCAACCTGGAGGCGGCGCCGGCCGCCGGAGGCGACGACGTCTGGAGCACCTTCTCGTTCGCGCGTCCCCTGCCCCTCGACCCCACAAAGCTACCGTTCGTGGCCGTCCTTTTGACGCGCGGCCGGGCGCGGTGGTCGCTGACCGGCGCCGCGGCGGCGGGACAGGTCCTCTTCGGGCCGCCCGACGGCCCCTGGCAGCCGCTCCCTCCCCTGGGCGATCTCTCCGCCCTCCGCGGCCGGATACGGATGGTGGGCCACGCCGCCCCCGAGCAGGCCATCGCGCCGCTGCAGCTCGGCCTCGGAGGCCCGGGTCGGACGGCGGTGACGCCGATGCCCAAAGGGGTGGCCGTCGAAGTGGCTGGCACCGCGATCCCCACGATCCCGGCAGGCGGCCTCGAGGTGGTGAGCCTGGTCGCCGGCACAGTGACGCTCAGCAACGTCGTCGTGAGAGCGACCCGCCTGACTCCGATTCAGCCGCTCCAGCGTTAGGAGGGATGGCGGCGGCCATGGATAATGCTTCGCCATGAGCCTCCCGCGCCCGCCATCGGGCTTCCCAATTCTCCTCCTTCTCCCTCTGCTCTCCCTGCCTGCCGCTGACACCGCGGGCTCTGCACCCTCTCCCGCCGCGCCGATCACCCTCCTCGCCGGCCGGCTCCTCGACGGCCGGGGCGGCAGGCTCGACGGCGCCACCGTCACCGTCGCCGGGTCGAAGATCGCCGCCGTCGACCCCACGGCGGCGGCCCCCAAGAGCGGCGTCACCTATGACCTCCGCGGCCTCACCCTGCTGCCGGGCGGCATCGACACCCACGTCCACATCGGCTGGCACTTCGGCAAGAACGGCAAGATCCACAGCGGCGACGACAAGGACGAGACGCCCGGGGAGGCGATGCTCTACGGGGTCGACAACGCGGCGCTGACGGCGCGCAGCGGGATCACCACCGTGCAGAGCCTCGGCGCGTCGGAGGATCGGGAGCTGCGCGAGTTCCTCGCCCGCGGCGTCTTCCCCGGACCACGGCTCCTCACCTCCCTGGAGCCGCTCTCCGAGGAGAGCGGACCGCCGGAGGCCCTGCGCAAGCTGGTGCGCGAGCGCGCCGCCCAGGGCGCCGACGTGATCAAGATCTTCGCCTCGAAGAGCATCCGCGACGGCGGCGGCCCCACCCTGACCCAGGAGCAGCTCGACGCCGCCTGTGGCGAGGCGAAGGCGCAGCACCTGCGCTCGGCAGTCCATGCCCACGGCGTCGAGAGCGTGCGCCGCGCCGTCCTCGCCGGCTGCACCTCGATCGAGCACGGGGCGCTCATCGACGCGCCGACTCTCCGGCTCATGGCCGAGCACGGCACCTACTTCGACCCCAACATCGATCTCGTGTTCCGCAACTATTTCGAGAACAAGGCCCACTTCCTGGGGATCGGCAACTACACCGAGGAGGGCTTCGCGCAGATGCGGAAGGCGGTGCCGCGGGCGCTCGAGGTCTTCCGGCAGGGGCTCGCCACCCCCGGCCTCAAGATCGTCTTCGGCACCGACGCCGTGGCCGGCGCCCACGGCCGCAACTTCGAGGAGCTGATCTACCGCGTGGAGAAGGGGGGCCAGAGCCCGATGGCGGCTGTCGTCTCCGCCACCTCGCTGGCCGCCGAGTCGCTGGGGCTGGCCGGCACGGCCGGCGCCGTGGCCCCCGGCCTGGAAGCCGATCTCATCGCCGTCGAGGGCGATCCGCTGCAGGACATCCATGCCCTGGAGCGCGTCGTCTGGGTGATGCAGGGCGGCCGGGTGATCAGGAACGAGGTGCGCTGTCCCCCGGCGCCCTGACGCTCAGCGCGGCCTGGCAGGCTGCGCGCGGTAGACGGCGCGGGTGCCGTCCTCGAAGAGGATCACGATGGCGATCTGGCCTGTCGCGTTGACCGCGGTCGCCGCGGCCTCCGCCACCGTCTTGCCGTCGAGCGTGTCGCCCTCCCCCAGCACCTTGCCGGCGTCGGCATCGAGCCCGGCGAAGACCCCGCTCTCGCCGCTGTCGAGAGAGCCGCTCCAGACGAGCTGCCCGGCGCCGGTGAAGCCGGCCACGTGGAGGTCGCGGTAGGGGGCCTCGGTGGTGACGACGGTCTGCGCACCCCCCGTTGGACCGGCGAGGTACATCGCCTGCGTGCCGTCCTTGCGGAGAACGGTGAAGGCCACCCTGCCGCCGTCGTCGATGGCCGCCGAGGTGAAGAGCGCGATCGCCCCGGAGCCGTCGGCGACCACCCGCGCCCGCCGGCCGTCGCTGACCACGAGCGTCGTCGCAGAGGGATCGTCCGGGTTGGCGGCGAACACCGCCTGGCCGCGCCCGTTGACGCCGAAGGGCGGCGCGAAGGTGACCGTCAGCCGCGGGTCCTCGACGATCTTCGTCAGCTTGCCGCCGGCGAGCGAGTAGACGCCCGCGGCACCGCGCAGGGTGCCGAAGAAGGTGACCGTCCCCCGCGCGTCGACGATCGGGCCGCCGGCCAGCAAGTCGAAGGGTCCGGAGTTGTCGATGACCGTCGACAGCCGCCCCTGGAAGCCGCGCAGCAGCGCCTCCACGCCGCGCGACGTCGACTGAAAGAACACCTCGCCGCGGCGGTCGATGGCCGCCCGGCTGAAGGTGCTGTTGTGGCCGGTGATCGTCGCCACCGTGGCGAGCCGGCGGCCGTCGCCGGTGAGCACGGCGTAGCCGCCCGCCCGCAGGGTGGCGGTCATCGCCACGGCGCCGACGTCGTTGAGGCCGGCGGAGACGAAGGTCGACACTGCCCCGCCGTTGTCGGCGATGCGGGTGAAAATGTAGCCGCCGCCCGCGGCGGCGAGGGTGGGTTGCGCCAGGGCCAGCAGCAGGAGAGCGGTCGCGCGATGGGGTCGCATGGGGTTCCTCCCGTTCCGTGGATGTTCAGAAATGCAATTTTTCTGCCGCCCCCCGGACCAGGTCCGTTCAAGAACGGTCAGGAAATCTCCAAGGCAGGACACTGGCGGGCAAGCCGCCAGTGGCACAACTCCAAAACCGCCCTATCTATGGGGAATGTTTCGAATATCGATACACCGGAGTTGTGCCACTGGCAGCTTGCCTGCCAGTGTCTCTCCTCCAAGACGTCCTCACCCTCTCCGTATCCGGCCTGATCCGTATAGAGTGGAGACCGTCAACCTTCAACTGCACCCATTTCGAGAGGAGACAACTCAATGAAGATCGTACTTCCAACAAAGCATGCCGCCGCCCTGCTCGCCCTCCTGGCGCTCGCCCTCCCCGCCTTCGTCCTCGCCGAGGGCGCCGCCGCGGGGGGCGTGGCTGGTAAGGCGGCCTTCGAGCGGATGAAGAAGCTCGCCGGCGATTGGAAGAGCGCCGACACGGGCTCCGGCACGGCGGTGCGCTATCAGGTGACGTCGGCGGGCAATGCGGTCATGGAGACGCTTCTGCCGGGCTCCCACGAGGAGATGGTCTCCATGTACTACCTGGACGGCGGCAACCTCGTCATGACCCACTACTGCAGCGCCGGCAATCAGCCGCACATGCGCCTCGACGCCGCGAACAGCACGGCGGACGCCCTGGTCTTCGCCTTCGACGGCGGCACCAACTTCGATCCCGCCAAGGACGGCCACATCCACTCCGCGAAGATCGCCTGGAAGGGCGACCGCCTGGAGAGCGAGTGGAACTTCTACCAGGGCGGCAAGGAGGTCAACACCAAGAAGTTTCAGCTATCGCGGCAGTGACCGGAGGGTCCGTGGCGGGGAGGGCGGGTCGCCCGGCCCTCCCCACCGCTGGGACCTGACGCCGGGCTATTGCTTCCGCGTGGCGGTGATCTCCATCATCTTCATCTCTTTCCCCGAGGGGTCCGGGGCGTACATCTCGTTCTTGAAGCTGTTGTCACCGCTCCAGGTGATGACCGACTTCAGCGTCGTCTTCTTGCCGGTGGCCGGATCCCACATCTCGCCCAGGTAGGTGCAGGACTTGCCGCCGGCCTCGCACGATCCGGTCGAGTGCACGATCCCGGTCCCCATGTTGTCGATCCACGAGTTGACGTACTGCTTGGCGACGTTGTCGTAGGCCTCGGTCCCGCGGCCCTCGAAGGGCATCCCCATCATGTTGCCGCTCCAGTGGTGCTCGACGTAGCGGCCGCCCATCAGCACCTCGGCGTGCATGGTGCCGTTCGACTCGGTGGGCGGCTGGCCCGGCGCCATCCACATCTTGTTGGAGAACGTCCAGTCGCCGGCCATCCGCGCGAGGTGCTGTTGCTGCTCGCCCGGGGTCATGGCCTTCATCATCGCTTCCATCTCGGCCTGGCTCGGCCCACCCTTCGGAGGCTCCTTCGGCTTGTCCTGGGCAAAGGCGGGTGCGGTCAACGCCATCAGGATCACGGACAGCAGCAGGGCAGCTCTCATTGTTGCGCGCATAAACTCTCCTTTCGAACAACGTTGGGACGGAATGATGGACCCGGCGTCGAGCCGGCTGTTGCGATACGCCTAGTTACCGCGGAGAGTACCAGGACTCGGCAGCCGTGTAAAGAGACCCTTGTGGCAGACCGCCGTCAGCCGGCGCGTCTCTGGGCGAGGACGGAGGCCGTCCACTCACGGCGACGAGCGGACGCGGCGGCGGTCGTGCCGACCCACCCTTCTGCCTGGCACATGCGTTGCGTAGGAGCGTCGCAACCGTGAGGAGAAAAACTCTCTCGACCGGACCCGGCTCTCGCCCTGCCGTTGCTCTTCTTGCGGCCCGCGGTTGCGTCGCTCTCCTTCTGCTGCTCCTCTCGCTCGCGGCCCCCGCGCGATCCGCAGCGGGGCGCGGGGAGGCCCTGGATCCCCCCCTCGCCGCGAGCTTCGACCTTCCCACCCGCACCGGCACCGTGGCGCTCGAAGCCCTGCGGGCCAAGGTCGTGCTGGTCGATTTCTGGGCCTCGTGGTGCGGGCCGTGTCGGCAGTCGTTCCCCTGGTTGAGCACGATGTCCGAGCGCTACGCGGCGGGCGGCCTGGTCGTCGTCGCCATCAATCTGGACAAGGACCGGGCGCTGGCGGAGGCGTTCCTGCGCGAGTTCTCGCCGCCCTTCATCGTGGCGTTCGACCCCCAGGGAAAATCCGCCGAGGCGTTCGACGTCCAGGCTATGCCGTCGAGCTACCTGGTGAGCCGGGCCGGACGTCTGGTGTACTCTCATGCCGGATTCGACCGTCGGGATGCCGACACGATCGAGAACCGGATCAAGGAGGAGGTATCCAAGTGAAAAGGTCAGGGAAGGGACTCCTGCGGCTCGCCGTCCTTTGTTCGCTGCCGGTCATGGCCGGCGGTTGCGCCACCGTTCGACCCTGGGATCGCGATCTGCTCGCCGAGAAAGGGATGAGGTTCATCCCCTCTCCCATGCTGCACGGCATCGACGAGCACATCTACTTCAGCAAAGAGGCCTCGACGGGCGGCCAGGACGTCGGCGGCGGAGGCTGCGGGTGCAACTAGGGCCGGCGAGCTCCACTTCGGCGCTCCGTGACCGGCTGAGCACTGCCGCGCTCGCCCTCCTCCTCGTGCCGGCGGCCGCGGCCGCGGCGGACTCGGGCGCCACGAATCAGATCGACTACACGACGCTGTTCTACGGCGAGCAGGGCCGGAC
>DATNKQ010000644.1:0-2056 GCA_035603315.1 Thermoanaerobaculia bacterium | reverse complement strand
CCATGGCCGGGGCTGACGCCATCCGATACTGTCCCGCCTGGGGATCGAAGTAGGGGATCTGCGGCACCGCGAGGCGGAACCGGCCCTGGCGCCGGGGTACCACCGGGAAGCTCCAGGCTCGGCGGCCGCGCACCGTCGTGCCGGACAGGCCGTCCTCCCCCTGCTGTTGCGGCGCCAGGATGGTGAGGCCGGGCGGCGCGGCGATGGCGGGCGCCGGCACCCCCTGCAGGTGGCCGTCGCCTGTCAGGGTGACGTTTAGGGTGGCGGCGTCGCCCAAGCGCAGGTCCTTGGGCTCGAGGTCGGCGGCGAGGGCGAAGCGCCCCACGGCGCCGTTCCAGCCGGGCGGCGCCGGCGGCAGCGGCCGCACGTCGATCTGCACCTCCGGGGCGCGTAGCCGGATCTGCCGCGGCTGCTCGAAGGTGCCGAAGAAGCTCGACGCCAACCCCCGCGCCACCACCTCGACGTCGATCGGCTCGACCGCCAGCATACCTGGCCGCAGCGGGAAGAGCGCCTTGCGCAGGAGGACGACCCGCGCGTAGCGCTCGCCGTTGATCTCCACCATCTCGCTGGTGAGGTTCTGGGGCTGCGGGATGTCGCGCACCCAGAAACCGCGGAAGGAGGGGACGCTCGCCTGGTTGATGCCGCTGATCTCGTCGTGGGTGTAGAGGCAGAGGGTGTAGAGCGTCTCCTGGCCGGCGTAGGGGTGATCGGGGGCGACCTCCGCGCGCACGAAGACTCGCGCGGCCTCCGTCCGCGGCTGCCGCGGCGCGAAGAGCTGGCGCAGCGGCGAGCGCCCGAAGAGGCGGTCGAAAGGATCGGACGGCTCCTGCTCCTCGTCCTGGCCCCCGCCGCCGGCGGCGGCGCCCGGCGCGGCCGGAGCCAGGGGCTCCTTCTGCACCGTGATCTCGCTCGCAGGCAGCTCCAGGGTCTGGTCCTGCAGGTGGAGCGCGACCGCCTTCACCCGCGCCCGGCCGACGACCAGCGGCCGGAGCTGCCAGCTCAGCCGGAACGAGCGCGACAGCAGGCCGTTGACGAAGTTGACGCTCTCGGATTGGAAGGGGCCGGCGACGATCTCGAAGTTCTCGACCTGGAAAGAGGGCTGGAACCGGAGGTGGTCGAAGCCGGTGGCATGCGCCTCCACGCTGAAGGTCGCGACCTCGCCCAAGCCGATGACCGGCGGCTCGAGCGACGAGCTCACCTCGACTCCCGCCGCCGGCACGGCGCCGGCCAGGGCGGCGAGCGCAAGGTACACTGCGATTCCGGTCGGGCGAAAGGGCATCACCAGTCCTTCACCTTGGCCGATCGCCGCTTTGCCTGCTGGGCCGCCTGCGCCCGCCGTTGCTGGCGCTCCAAGTTCTGCACCGATTCGAGGAGGGCGGCGGCTTCCGCGGCGCTCATGTCCGGTTGATCCTTGAACTGCGGCAGCGGCTGCTCGCCGGGCCGGGGCTCGGGGCGGCCCTTCTGGCCCGCCTGTCCTGGGGTCTGACCGGCCTGCTGTTGCTGGTCGCGTCCCGGCGTCTGGCCCTGCGGCCCCTTCTGCTGATCGGCGCGCTCGGCAGGATCGGAGCCAGGCTTCTTCGAGGTGTCCCTGCCGCCGCCGCGGTCCCCTCGCGAGCCTTCGCGGGGCTGCTTCGCGCGCAGGCGGTCGCGCTCGCGCTGCTTGAGCGCCAGCTCGAGGTTCCACTTGGCATCGGCGTCACCGGTGTCGGCGCGAAGGGCCTGCTCGTACGCCTCGACCGCCCCGGCGGCGTCGCCACCCGCCATCCGCGCGTTGCCGAGGTTGTAACTGGCGGCGGCGGCGAAACTGCGCTCGGCGGGTTCCGCCGATCCCCGGGCGGCCGATCGTCCTGCGGCTTCCGCGGCCCGCGTCAGGAGCGGCAGGGCGCCGTGAGGGTCGCCGCCGCCCAGGTGGGCGGTGCCGTCGTTGAACTGGACGTGCGGGTCGTCCGGCGCCAGGCGCAGGGCGGCGTCGGCGGGGCCGATGGCCTCTTTCTTCGCCTCCCTGCCCTTGGCCCCTTTCCCAGCCGCCCCGCCAGAGGCCGCGATCGCCCGCGCG
>DATNKQ010000633.1:0-7355 GCA_035603315.1 Thermoanaerobaculia bacterium | reverse complement strand
GGCGGTTGGTGAGCTAGACCGACACTAGTTGCGATCGCCGTAGCGGACTTCGAGCAGGCCGTTGCGGGCGAGGTCGTTGGCCTCCCGGAACTCCGGCGAGCGGACGATCGTCTGCACCATGCCCGCCAGCCCCCGGCGGTTCAGCTCGTCGACGCCGGCGCGGAAGCCGCGGTCCTGCTCCCACAGCTGCTCGTCCGTCTGCGTGCGCCGGAGGAGGCCGCGGTAGAGCTCGCCCATCACCTCGCGCGACGGCCGGCCGGCGAAGATCTGCTGGCTCTCGGCGTCGCGGGCGACGCTGATGGCCACCTCCTGGATGCCCGCGTAGCCGCGCCGGTCGATGGTGGCGGCGTCCTGGCGGGCGCGGTCGGAGTCGAGGCCCTGGCGCAGCAGCGTGCTGTAGAGGGCGCGGGTGATGTCCTCGGCCTGCTGCTGGCGGGCGTCGCCCGGGCGGTTGTCGTGCCGGCTCAAGGCGGCTTGCGCGATCATCTGGAAGGTGATGCGGCCGCTTGCGAAGCCCCCCTTCATGGTGTAGGCGTTGCCGACGACCTGATAGGCGATCTGGGCGAGGCCGTTGCCGCCGCTGCCGGTGCCGCGGACGATCACCCAGTTGCCGCCGGACTTGCCGAGCTCGATCGAGGCCTTGCCTGCCGCTTCCGAGAAGCGGGCGTTGACCGGCACCTGCGCGCCGCCGGCGGTGATTCCCACGAGGCTCACCCGGATAGTCTCGCCCACCGCCAGGGGCACGCTCTGGGCGGGGCTCAAGGTGTACATCTCCGGCGCCCGCCCGCCCGGACGGTCCTGTACCTTCACCTGCAGGTCCACGAGCCGCACGGCCGCGAAGGCCGGCGCGGCAGCCACCCCACCGACCGTGGCCAGCGCCGCCAGGGCGAGGGCCGTTATTCTCAGAGTTTTGACTCGCATCGTTCGATTCTCCTCTCGGTCGATCTGGATCCGTTCCGTCGTCGACTCGATCAAGCAAGGAGCTTGCCATATCGGGCGCGGCCAGCGGCCGCACGGGGGAGGTTTTGCGGTAAAATCAATTCGTTCCGGGTAACAGCTATGGATATTTCGCCTGATCTCTCGCCCGAGGCGCTCCGCCTCTTCGCGGACCGCATCGGCCGCGGCCTCGACGAGCGGCCGTTGACCCTCGACGCCGCGGCGCACCGGCAGGTCATCGCCGCGCTCGTCGGCCGGGTGGGAGAGGCGAGCTTCTACGACCTCCTGGACGTCAATCCCGGAGCCTCCCAGCGGGACGTGCACGAGAGCTACGAGCGGCTCGCCCGCCTAGTCCACCCCCGCCACGCCGGGGATCTCGGGCTGGCCGGCAAGGAGGGGATCTTCTTCCTCCTCTTCGAGCGCGCCACCCAGGGCTATCTCACCTTGAGCCACCCCGACCGCCGCAAGGACTACGACCGCGAGCTCGGCTCGCGGCCCTGGAGCCCGGAGACCTGGGGCTCTTCGCGCGACGCCGAGGAGCAGGAGACGGCCCGCCGCTACTTCGTGCAGGCACGGGTGCTGGCGGCGCAGGAGGAGTACCACCCGGCCATCGAGCTGATGCGCCAGGCGGCGCGGATCGACCCCCGTCCGGAGTACCTCGGCCTCCTCGGCCAGCTGCTGGCGAAGAACCCCCACTGGCTGGGCCAGGCTGCCGACACCTTCCGGAAAGCCATCGAGCTGGGGAGCATGGATCCGGCAGTCTCCATGGCCCTGGAGCAGGTGCAGGCGCAGATCGCCGCCCAGTCAGAAGAGCTCCTGGCCGGCGCCGACGACCCCGCTGCCGGCAAGTCCTCCTTCAAGCGCATGTTCCGCCGGACCTGACCTCTCGCCAGGGACGGTGGAGGGCGGGTAGCGCGGTGCCCGATTGGATCAGGAGGGTTCCCGCGCGTGCCGTCGCGCGGGATACGGCGCCGTGACAGGACCCGCCCGGGCGGGGGAAACGCGCCTATAGAGATACAATGGGCCCGCGGGAGAGCTCCATGCGGTCGCTCCGCGCCTTCGGGCGCGGAGAGGAAAGTCCGAGCTCCCACGGGCAGCATGCTCGCTAACGGCGAGGCGCGGCGACGCGACGGAAAGTGCAACAGAGAATAGACCGCCAGGCCTCTTCGGAGGTCGGGTAAGGGTGAAACGGTGCGGTAAGAGCGCACCGCTCCGCCGGCGACGGCGGAGGCACGGCAAACCCCATGCGGAGCAAGACCAAATAGGGGAGCGGAGATGCGGGCCGCCCGTCCCGCTCCGGCGTCCCTTCGGGGGCGCCGGACCGCTTCCGGGTAGGTTGCTCGAGGCCGGCGGCAACGCCGGTCCTAGAGGAATGACCGCTACCCGGCCTCGTGCCGGGGAGACAGAACTCGGCTTACGGAGCTCTCCCGCGCTTTGATTCCGCCCGCCCGTCTGCCCCCTGCGGTCCGCCCCGGCGACCGCGTGGGGATCGCCGCCCTCTCGGGGCCGGTCGACCCGGAGCGCTTGACGCGCGGGCTCGCCGCGCTCCGCCGGATGGGCTTCGATCCCGTTCCCGCCGCCAATCTGGCCTCCAAGAGTGGCCTCTTCGCCGGCAACGACGCCGCGCGCCTGGCGGCCTTCCACGAGCTGGCCGCCGACCCCACGCTCGGCGCCATTGTCTTCGCCCGCGGCGGCTATGGAGTGATGCGCCTCTTGCCGGCCATCGACTGGGACCTCCTCGCCCGCCGGCCGCGCGCCTACGTCGGCTACTCCGACCTCACCCCGTTCCTCCTTGAGGTCGTCCGCCGCCTCGGCCTCGTGGCCTTCCACGGCCCCATGGTCGCCGCCGATCTGGCGCGCGGCCTCGATCCCATGGAGGAGGAGTCGTTCCTCGGCGCCCTCGCCGGGCGCTATCCGGTAGCCCATCCGTTCGCCCGCTCGCTGCGCGGCGGCGACGCCCGCGGTCCCCTGCTGGGAGGCTGCCTGTCGCTGCTGACGGCTACTTTGGGAACCCCGTACTTCCCCGACCTCGCGGGCGCCATCCTCTTCTGGGAGGACGTCGACGAGCCCCCCTACCGCCTGGACCGAATGTTGACCCACCTCCGGCTGTCAGGTAGTCTGGCCGCGCTCCAGGGGATGATCGTCGGGCATCTGGACGGCGCCGGAAAGAGCCCATCCAGCGGCCTCCCGTCCCCTGGCGGCGAAGCGGCGGGAGGAGATCCCGGCGAGCACGCGGCGAGCCCTTCCGCGGTCGCACTTCCGGCGCTCCCGGAGCTGCCGACTCTGCCGGCTCTGATCATGGAGTCCGTCGCCGGCTTCGCGTGGCCGCTCGCCTGGGGCCTCGAAAGCGGCCACCGGGCGCCCAACCGGACCCTGCCCCTGGGGTCGGCTGCCCGCCTGGACGCCGCGGCGGCGCTCCTCGTGCTCGGCGAAGGATGACGTGACCATGGCCAAGCCCGTGTTCAAGACCACCGGCAGGAAGAGCTCGGATTACACGATCGAGCACGGGCCGGGGGAGTACGTCTTCCACGAGGGCGAGCTGGGCACCGAGATGTTCATCATCCACGAGGGGCAGGTCGAGATCCTCAACCGCGTGGGCGAGGAGGAACGGCTCCTGGCGCTGCTCGAGAAGGGCGACTTCTTTGGCGAGATGGCCCTCCTCGAGGACCGGCCGCGGGCGGCCTCGGCGCGCGCCCTGACCGCTACCCGCCTGCTGCAGATCAACGGCTCGACCTTCGACCAGATGCTGCGCGAGAACCCGGAGATCGCCGTGCGCATGATGCGCAAGCTCTCCCGCCGCCTGCGCGAGACCGACGACCTCCTGAAGGCCGCCCTGGGGACGAGCGGCGCCTCGCCCGCGCCCGAGATGCCGACCCCCGACTTCACCGAGATGCACGCCATGGGCCCCGAGCGGCTGGTCCACGCTCCCTCGGGAATGGAGTTCTCTCTCTCGCGCGGCTCGGAGACGACGATCGGCCGCAAAGACCCGGTCACCGGCATCTACCCGGACATCGACTTGACGCCGGTCGACAGCCAGCGCTCGGTCTCCCGCCGCCACTCGAAGATCTACCGCCGCGGCCCCAAGTTCTTCCTCTCCGAGGAGATCGGGACCATGAACAGCACCTTCTTGAACGGCGCCCGTCTGGAGACCGGCGTGCCGGCGGAGCTCAAGCCCGGGGACGAGGTGCGGTGCGGCGTCGTCGTCCTCCGCCTCGAGGTGCCGTAGTCGACCTCGACTCGCCTCTCGGCTCCGTCCGCGGTGTCGGTCCGGCGCGGGCGCGCGCGCTGGCTCAGGCGGGTTACGAAACGGTCGAGGATCTGCTCTTCCATCTCCCCTCCCGCTACGAGGACCGGCGCGCCGTCGCGACCGTCGCCGAGGCTCTCGCGCTGCCACCCGGCCCCCGCACCCTGCGCGGCCGCCTCTCCGGCCTGCGGCTGTTCCGCCTGCGGCGCCGGATGAGCCTGGTGCGCGGGCTCCTGACCGACGCCACCGGATCGCTCCCTGTCGTCTGGTTCAACCGCCCCTACCTGGCCGCCCAGACGGTCGCCGGCGAGGACTACCTGCTGCACGGCGCCGTGCGCGAGGCCAAGGCCGGCAGGGAGCTGCTGAACCCCTCCTGCGAGCGGGCGGCGGCGGCCCTCCACGGCGGGCGCGTCGCCCCGGTCTACCCGGCCATCCGCGGCCTCGGCGCTCCCCTGCTCCGTCGCCTCTTCAATGCCATCCTGGACGAGATGGACCCGCCGCTGCCGGACGCCGTCGCGGAGCCGCTGCCGCCCGATCTGCTTGCTCGCCACGGCCTGCCGCCCCTGGGTGAGGCGCTGCGGGCCGTTCACCGCCCCGGCGAGGGGGACGACGTCGATCTCCTCAACCGCCGGCGGAGCCCGGCCCACCTGCGTCTCCTCTACGGCGAGCTCCTCGAGCTGCAGCTTCGGCTCGCCGTTCTCCGGGAACGCGAGGTCCGGGTGCCGCGCAGCCACCGCTACCGGCTGGACGAGCGGCTGCGGCAGACTCTGAAGGACCTCCTGCCGTTCCGGCTGACGGCGGCGCAGAAGCGGGTGCTGCGCGAGATCGCCGCCGACTTGGAGAGCCCGTGGCCGATGCTCCGCCTGCTCCAGGGCGACGTCGGCAGCGGTAAGACGATCGTCGCCGCGCTCGCCCTCGTCATCGCCCTCGAGAACGGTCTCCAGGGGGTCTTCATGGCTCCCACCGCGCTCCTCGCCGAGCAGCACTACGCGAGCTTGCGGCGCCTGCTGGGCGAGCGCTACCGGATCGCCCTCCTGACCGGGTCGGCGCCCGACCTCGCGGGCGCCCGCCGCGCGGTGGCCAGAGGCGACGTCCAGCTCGCCATCGGCACCCATGCTCTGCTCCAGGAGGGTGTTATCTTCCGCCGGCTGGGGCTCGCGGTGGTCGACGAGCAGCAGCGCTTCGGCGTCGTCGAGCGCCAGATCCTCAAGGCGAAGGGCGACCGCCCCGACATGCTGGTGATGACCGCCACCCCCATCCCGCGCTCGCTCGCCCTCTGCGCCTACGGCGACCTCGAGATCTCGGTCCTCGACGAGCTGCCGCCGGGGCGCTCGCCCGTCGCCACCGAGGTGGTCCCTGCCTCCCGCCGCCGCGAGGTCTACGCCCGACTGCGCGCCGCCCTCGCCGCCGGCGCCCGCGCCTACGTGGTCTTTCCGTTGATCGAGGGGGAGGGGGAGGAGGAGGCCGCGGCGGAGTCGATCGCCGGGATGGGGGAGCGGGTGCGGACCTACCTCGCCGACTGGCCGAGCGCCGTGCTGGACGGGCGGCTGCCGGCGGCGGAGCGCGAGCGGGTGATGCGGGCCTTCCAGGCCGGCGAGGTGCGGCTGCTGGTGGCGACGACGGTGATCGAGGTCGGCGTCGACGTGCCGGAGGCCACCTGGATGGTGATCGAGAGCGCCGAGCGCTTCGGCCTCGCCCAGCTCCACCAGCTCCGCGGGCGCGTCGGCCGTGGCGCCGGCGAGTCGCGCTGCGTGGCGATCGTTAGCCGGAGCCGCCGCCGCCAATCATCGCCCGAGAGCGAGCGCCGCCTCGCCGTCTTCGCCTCCACCAACGACGGCTTCCGCATCGCCCAGGCCGACCTCGAGATCCGCGGCCCGGGCGACCTCCTGGGCACCCGCCAGGCCGGCCTGCCGGCCTGGCGCGTCGCCGACCTCGCCGCCGACCTGCCGTGGGTGGAGCGCGCCCGCGACGATGCCCACGCCCTCCTGCCGCGCCTCGCCGAGCCCGCGCTCGCCGGCCTCCGCCGGCGGGTCGAGTCGCCGGCCGGGCGCCGCCACGAGCCTTTCGGAGGAGGGTAGGGAGGGGCCGATGCGCGTGCTGCTAATCGCCAACACCCTGCCGCCGCAAGACGTTTCCGGGGTCGGCGAACAGGTGCTACAGTTGGCCGCCGGCCTCCGGTCAGCGGGTCACGAGGTGGAGGTCCTCGGCCGCGGTCCGGGCGGAGCGAGGGGGCCGAAAGCCCTCTTCCCGCTCGCCGTGATGCCCGCGGCCCTGCGCGCGCTCCGGCGGTTCCGGCCCCACGTCGTCCAGGTGCACGAGTCGGACGGCGCCTTCGTCGCCCTGGCGGTGAAGGTCGCCGCGCCGCGCCGCGATCCGCCGCCCCTCCTGGCAGCCCTCTTCCAGGTGAGCTACGTCGAGGAGCGGAGGGCGGTGCGGCCGCTCCGGACGCGCGGGGGCGGCGGTGACGGGCCGGGACAGATCCTCGGCCGGCCGGGTTGGGTGGAGCGGCGGTTCCGCTACTTCAAGGCGCCGCTGCAGATCGCCCTCGGGCGGCTGACGGCGGCGCGGGCGGACCTGGTCTTCGCCCCCAGCGCCGCCACCGCCGAGGAGATCCGGCGCGACTATCGGGTGGGGCGGGTGGGGCGGGCGGCGCGGGTGGAGCGGGTAGCGGTGCTGCCCAACGCCACCGGCGGGCTGGCGGCGGTGGCGGAAGGTGAGGGCGGGGGGCGGAGGGATGGCTGCCTGCTCTTCGTCGGCCGGCTGCGCATCCGCAAGGGAGTCGAGGTGCTGCTGGCGGCGCTGCACCGGCTGGCGCCGGAGCATCCGGACCTGCGGCTGCTGGTGGCGGGCGACGGCGAGCACCGGCGGGCGCTGGAGCGGAAGACGGCGGAGCTGGGGCTTCAGAGCGCCGTCACCTTCCTCGGGCGCACGAGCGGGGCGCGGGTGCAGGAGCTCCTCGCGGAGGCGCGGGCGCTGGTGGTGCCGTCGATCTACGAAGGCATGCCGCTGGTGGTGCTGGAGGCGATGGCGGCCGGCGTGCCGGTCGTCGCCAGTGCCGTGAGCGGCATCCCGGAGGTGGTGGAGGACGGGATCACCGGCTGGCTGGTGCCGCCGGAGGACCCGGCGGCGCTCGCCGCGGCGCTCGCCACAGTGCTGGCAGCGCCGGAGGAGGCGG
>DATNKQ010000623.1:0-17007 GCA_035603315.1 Thermoanaerobaculia bacterium | reverse complement strand
GACGCCGCGCCAGATTGCCGGCCTCGCTTGGAAGGCCGTCCACGGCCGCCGCGTCCACTGGGTGCCGGGGGCCCTGCTGCGGACCCTCAACTACCTGGGGGGCGCTTTCCCCTTCGTCTCCCGCCCGACCATGAAATGGGTCGGCCGCCGCCGGGGCAAGCCATGATCACGGCGCCCTCGGCGAGCAAACCTCGTCGCGCTTTCCGCGTAGAGTGGCCCGGGAGGTTCTCCGCATGACACCCAGCCTGGAGCTCGTCGACGTCCGCAAGAGCTACGGCAACTTCGTCGCCGTCGAGGGCGTGTCGATGGCCGTCCCGCCAGGCTCCATCTTCGGCCTCCTGGGGCCGAACGGGGCCGGCAAGACGACGACCATCCGCATGATCATGGACATCATCGCCCCCGATACCGGGGAGGTGCGCTTCTTCGGCCATCCGCGATCGCCGGCGGACCTGCGGCGGACCGGCTACCTCCCCGAGGAGCGCGGGCTCTACCGCAAGATGACGGTCATCGACCACCTCGTCTTCTTCGCCGAGATCCGCGGCCTGAAGCGCCGGGACGTGCAGCCAGAGATCGACCGCTGGCTGGAGCGGACCGACCTCGCCGAGTGGGGCAAGAAGAAAGTCGAGGAGCTGTCGAAGGGGATGCAGCAGAAGATCCAGCTCATCGGCACGGTCCTCCACCGGCCGGACCTCCTCATCCTCGACGAGCCGTTCTCGGGGCTCGACCCGCTCAACCAGGAGCTGTTCCGCGAGCTCCTCCTGGAGCACCGGCAGCAGGGCAAGAGCGTCCTCCTCTCCACCCACGGCATGGAGCTCGCCGAGAGGATGTGCGACCACATCTGCCTCATCTCGCACGGCCGGGTGGTGCTCACCGGCGAGCTCAAGGAGATCAAGCGGCGGCTGTCGGGCAACTCCTACCGGCTGGTGGCCGCAGGCGACCTCTCCCGGCTTGCGGCTGTGCCGGGCGTCGAGCAGGTGCTGGCGCAGGAGGTAGGGGTCAAGCTGCTGCTGGCCCCCCAGGCGGCGGGTGCGGACGTGCTCCGCGAGATCGTCCAGTTCCTGCGCGTCCAGGAGTTCCGCTCCGAGGAGCCGGAGCTCGAGCAGATCTTCATGAAGGCGGTGCGCGATGCGGCTTGAAAGCGTCTCGGTGGTGGCGAAGCGCGAGTACCTCCAGCGCATCAAGGGCAAGGGCTTCTGGATCGCCACCCTGGTGCTCCCACTGTTCCTGGTCGCCATGGCGGTCCTGCCGTCCCTCCTGCTCTCGCGGTCGGAGGCCAAGCAGCGGGTGGTCGTCGTCGACGCGACCGGCAAGGTGGCGAGCGAGCTGCGGAACGAGCCTCCGAAGCCGGAGTCGAAGGGCAGGAAGGGCGGCGGCCTCCGCAACGCGAGCTTCGAGATGCTCGTCGAGCCGCCGGGGCACGATCCGGCGGCGCAGCAGGCCGACCTCAACCGGCGGGTGCTGGCGGGGAAGATCGACGCCTGGATCTGGATCGACGAGGCGAAGTTGAAGGCCAACAGCGTCGAGTACCACGCCAAGAGCGTCTCGAACTTCCTCACCCAGGAGGTGCTCAAGAACGACCTCTCGGCGGCCATCCGCCGGGTGCGCCTGCGGGAGGCGGGGCTCGACCCCGAGCGGATCAGCCAGCTCACCCAGCCGATCGACCTCGAGACGTTGCGGGTCTCGAAGGAGGGGAGCCGCGCCGAGGGGGGGCTGGCGGGCGCGGCCTTCGCCTACATCCTCTTCATGCTCCTCTACGTGACGCTCGCCATCTGGGGCCAGCAGGTGATGACCGGGGTGCTGGACGAGAAGAGCTCGCGCGTCGTCGAGGTCGTCATCTCGACCATCCGGCCCTTCGACCTCATGATGGGTAAGCTCACCGGGATCTGTCTCCTGGGCCTCACCCAGATCGGCATCTGGCTCACCACCCTCTTCGTCCTCAGCGCCCCCGGCCTCCTGGCGGCTTTCGTGGCGCTGCCGGAAGGCGTCCACCTGCCGACGTTGACGGTGGAGATGGCGATCCACTTCCTCATCCTTTTCACCCTCGGCTTCTTCGTCTTCGCCACCTTCTACGCGGCGATCGGCGCCTCCTTCAACAACCTGCAGGAAGCGCAGCAGGTCGCCGGCTTCGTCGTCTTCTTCCTGGTGATCCCGGTCTTCCTGATGTTCCGCATCATCAACGACCCGGACTCTAAGCTCGCCGTCGTGGCCTCCCTCATCCCACCTTTCACGCCGCTCCTGATGACCCTGCGCATCGCCCTCCAGATGCCGCCCCTGTGGCAGATCCTGCTCGCCTACGCCCTCACCCTCGCCTTCATCTGGCTGATGGTCTGGCTCTGCGCGCGCGTCTACCGGATCGGCATCCTCATGTACGGCAAGAAGCCGACCTTCCAGGAGATCTGGAAGTGGATGCGGTATGCGTGAGGCGGAAGGCGTGATGTCCGGGGGCCGCGAGGGTGTATAGCCGTACGCCGCCTTATTCGGGAGGCGGGGGAGGCCGGCGTGGCGGCCTGGGCGGATTGGGCGGCCTCATGGGCCCGCCGCCCCGCGACGTGGTGGTCCTCCTGGCGGTGGTGTTCGTCACCTTCTCGCTGCAGTTCTTCACCTCGACCGCCAGCCTCGTCCGCATCCTCCGTCTCACCCCCCTCGTTTATCGCGGTTTCCTCTGGCAGCTCGCGACCTATCCCTTCATCGGCTACGGAGACGCCAGCCTGTGGTTCCTCCTCGAGCTCCTGATCCTCTTCTGGTTCGGGCGCGACGTCTACTCACAGCTCGGGCGAAAGCACTTCTGGCGGGTGCTGGTGGGGTGCGCCGTCGTCGCCGGCGCCGTCGCTGTCGCGGCCCAGCTCCTCATCCGGACCGTTTCACCGCAGACCGCAGACCTCATCCCCCCGTTCTCCCTGATGCAGGGGCAGCGGATGCTGTTGACGATCCTCGTCGCCGCCTTCGCCACCATGAACCGCCAGGCGAGGATCTATCTCTTCTTCGTGCTGCCGATCGAAGCGCGCTGGTTCCTCGGGCTGGAGATCCTCTTCGCCTTCATGGGCTTCCTCGCCTCGCGCGATCTCGCCGGCTTCCTGGGCATCTGCGCCGGAGTCGGCGCCACCTACCTCTATCTCGTCAGCGGCGGGGGCCGCCGCGGCCTGCGGCAGACCCGGCTCAAGATCGAGCGGTGGTGGCTGCAGCAGAAGCTCGAGCGGACGCGGCGGAAGCGGGGGATCCGGGTCGTCCGCGACGAGGGCGAGGTCAAGCGGGGGCCCTGGACGCACTGAGGGCGCGGCGGGCGAGCGTCTTGGGCAGGAGGAGCCACAGGCGGCCCGGGCTCTTCATGCGGCCGGCGACGGCGGCGGCCTCCTCGCCGTTGCCCCAGAAGACGTCACCGCGGACGGGACCGCGGATGGCGCCGCCGGTGTCCTGCGCGATCAGCAGGCGGCGCAGCGGCCGGTCGGTCCCCGTGGCGGTCGGCGCCGAGGCGTCGAGCCAGACGGGGATGCCGAGCGGCAGGTACTTGAGGTCGACGGCGAGCGAGCGGCCGGGGGTGAGGACGACGCCCTCGGCGCCCACCGGGCCGTCCCCTAGGAGCCGCTGGAAGAAGACGTAGGACGGGTTTCGTGCCAGCACCTTCGCCACCTCGGAGGGATGGTCTCCGAGCCAGCGCCGGATGGACTGCAGCGAGACCTCCTCCTTCTTGAGCGCACCGCGCTCGACCAGTTCGCGGCCGATGGCGAAGTAGGGCCGTCCGTTCTGCGCCGCGTAGCCCAACCGCAGCACTCCCCCTTCGGCAAGCTCGACGCGGCCCGAGCCCTGGATCTCCAGGAAGAAGGCGTCTACGGGATCGTCCACCCAGACCACCTCGAGGCCGCGGCCGGCGAGCGCCCCGGCGGCGATCGCCGCGCGATCGGGGAAGGGGACGAGCGTGCCGTCCACCACCGAGCCGGCGATCCGCTCCCCCTTCCATTCCTCCCGGAAGCGGCCGAGGTCGACCGTCACCAGCTCGGCGGGCCGGGCGTAGAGCGGCACCGTATAGCGGCCGTGCCGCCGCAGGCTGCCGCGGAGGGTGGGCTCGTAGTAGCCGGTGAAGAGCCCCCGAGGTTCGCCATGATTGGTGGCGGCGACGGGCTGGAAGCGCGCTTCGAAGAAGGCCCGCGCCGCGGTCCCGCGGAGCGGCACCTTCGCCGCCTCCCGGCAGACCTCCCGCCAATCGTCGGCGGTGCCCGAGAGGTTGGTCCCATCTCTCTCCGCGCCGGCAGCAGTGGCGACGAGGCGCCGGCAGGAGCGCAAGAAGGCGGGGAGCGCGGCATCGGCGGCGTCCTCGCGCCATCCGGGAAGCGAGTCGAACGAGGCGGCCTGGAGAACCAGGCGGTCCGGCACCGGCACGCGGGATCGCAGGAAGAGCCAGAGCGCCGCGGCGGCGAGCCCCAGCGCGGCGACGAGCAGGATGATGGTGAGGCGACGGGGCATCAGGCAGCGCGGCCGAGCGCGGGAGGAAGTCTACTCCGCGACACCCATCCGGCGTAGGCGCTCGCGCATCCGCTCGACGTGGGTCGAGCGCCAGTAGATGCGGCCGCAGGTGGGACAGCGCCGGAAGCGGTCCTGGGTCGCCGCCACGAAGGGCGGCACTTGCTGCCGAGCCTCCTCGGCGGGCACCGAGACGAGCGGCTCGTTGCAGCGCAGGCAGCGGCTGAAAAGGCGTGCGACGTCGAGCTCGATCGCGAGCTCCGCCAGCACCTGGCGCACCTGATCCTCCACGTCGGGCGAGCGGATCAGCAGGTGATTCCTGGCCAGCCGCCGCTCGACGAGCCGGCGATCGCGGGTGAGGATGATGCGGTCCTCCGCGACGGCCGCCGCCACCAGATCGGCGTCCTCGATCCCGCGCTCATAAGCGACGTCGATGCCGAGCGTCCGCAGCCAGCGGGCGAGCGAGCCCAGCATGGCGTCGGCGATCAGCCTCGGCGGACCGGCAGCGGGATGGCTCATCGCGCCTCTCTCGATCTCGCCACGATCCGGCCCAGCACCTGATCGATCAACCGCTCGACCACTTCCGGGCGGTCCGGCTCGACGTGGGGCCCGGGGAGCCAGACCAGCTCTTTGGGCGAGCGGGCGCGGGCGTAGAGCGCGAGGATGGCGCGGCGAGGCATCCGCTCGTCGGAGAGGGCGTTCAACATCACGAGGGGGCGCGGGGCGATCCGGCCGGCCCAGCGCTCGGGGGCGACGGCGGGGCCGCCCGCGGCGAGGGAGCCGAGCTCCGCCACCGCCCGCCGCAAGGAAGAGCGCGGGATCGCCCGGCGAAGGGCGGTGTCGATCAGGAGCCGGAGGTCGCCCGCCCCGTGGACCAACCAGACCCGCCGGACCCGCCTGTCGAGCGCCCCGGCGACCAGGGCGAAGGGAGCGCCGAGGCTCACTCCCACCAGCTCCACCTGCCCGGGATCGACCTCGGGACGGGTGAGGAGGGAATCGAGAGCGAGAAGGACGGCTGGCGGGGTGTCGAGCACGCCCGCACGGAGGGCGGGCAGCCTCAGGAGGCCGCGCGGGCCGTGGGCCGGCCGCGGGCCGGAGTAGGGGTAGGAGAGGGCCGCGAGCACCACGCCGCGTGGGCCGGCCACCAGGTCCACGGCGTTCCGGCCCGTCTCGAAACCGCCGAGGAGCACCACCAGCGGCCGCCGCGGAGAGCGGCCGGCGGCATCCACCGGTCGCTTCACCGCCAGCTCGACAGTGAGGCCGCTCGCCGCCCGCAGCCGGAGTCGCTCGACGAAGCAGCCGCCCGCTCGGATGCTCCCCTGGGGCTCGACCGCGACCAGCCGGGAGCGGCGGGCGAGGAAACGGGGGGTGGGATCGCGCTCCAGGAACCAGCCGGCGGCGAGCGCCAAACCCATCGCCAGGACGAGCCCGCAACCGCAGCCCCGCCACCTCCACTCGTGCCGCCGGAGGCCTGCTGGCGCGGACCTGCCGACCATGGCGGGAGCGTACCACCCGAAGCCCGATACCGGGCTCCGGCTGGTCCTGCGGACCCGGACCTTCAGTCCTCGAGCGTCGGCAGAGTCTTCAGCACTTCGCGCGCCCGCGGCGGAGCGGGCACCGATTCGTCCTTGCGGATCCGCCCGTCGCGGAAGACGACCACCCGCTTGGCGAACTGCGCGATGTCGTGCTCGTGGGTGACGAGGACGATCGTCAGGCCGCCCTCGTTGAGATCCTGGAGGACCTCCATGATCTCGATCGAGGTGCGGCTGTCGAGGTTCCCGGTCGGCTCATCGGCCAGCAGGATGGCGGGGCGGTTGACCAACGCGCGCGCGATCGCCACCCGCTGCTGTTGGCCGCCCGAGAGCTGCGATGGGTAGTGAGCGGCGCGCTCGCTCAGGCCGACCAGGGCGAGCGCCTCGCGGGCGCGCTTGGCGCGCTCGACCTTGTCGATCGGGGTGTAGAGCGTCGGCAGCTGGACGTTCTCGAGCGCCGTCGTGCGCGGCAGGAGATTGAACCCCTGGAACACGAAGCCGAGCCGCCGGTTGCGGATCGCCGCCAGCTCGCGCTTGTCGAGGCCGGAGACGTCGGTCCCCTCGAGCACGTAGCGGCCCGAGGTCGGGCGGTCGAGGCAGCCCAGGATGTTCATGAGAGTCGATTTGCCGCTGCCGCTGGCCCCCATGATGGCGACGAACCCGCCGCCCTCGACCGCCAGGCTAACGCCCCGCAGAGCGTGCACTCGCGTCTCGCCGAGGTCGTAATACTTGTGAATCTCCTCGGCGCGGATGACCGCGCCGCGGTCCTCCGGGCTCACCGCCGGATTCCCTGCGCGCCGGGCGGCAGATTCTTCGCCGCCATCGAGCTGGTGACGACGTCGTCGCCGGGCTCGAGCTTGCCGACGATCACGCCGGTCACCTCGGTGTAGGTGTGATCGGTGATGCCGAGCGAGATCCTGACGGGCTCGATGGTGCCGTTGGCGAGCAGCTTCCAGACGACGGCGCTCTCCTTCGCCGCCGCACGGTGTGCGCCGGGGCCAGCGGGCGTCGGACCACGAGCGCCAAGGGCGGCTGGAGCAGCTTCGGCCGGCGTCCCCTCTTCGATCCCGTACTTGGCGTAAAGAGCGCGCACGACCTCCGGCGGCATGGGGGGCTTGTAGCGCAGCGCGGCATTGGGAATCTTCACCACGTCGGCGGCGGTGGCGACGGGGATGGTCACGTACGCCGTCATCCCGGGGAAGAGCTTGAGGTCGGGGTTCAGGAAGTCGATGATGGCGTCGTAGGTGACGACGTTCTGGACCGTCGTGGGGTTCATCCGCACCTGGCTCACCGTGCCGGTGAAGAGATCCTTGGGAAAGGCGTCCACCTTGAAGGTGACCGGCCGGCCCGTGCCGATGCGGCCGACGTCGGATTCGTCCACCTTGGCGTAGACCTGCATCTTGGTGAGATCCTGCGCGATGGTGAAGACGGTGGGCGCCTGGAGCGAGGCGGCGACGGTCTGCCCGACGTCGACGTTGCGCGCCACGACGATGCCGTCGATCGGCGAGCGGATCACCGTGTAGTCGAGATTGGTGCGGGCCACCGAGACGGCGGCGGCCTTCTGGTCGACCTGGGCCCTGGCTTGCGCGATGTTCGCCCGCGCGGCGTCGACGGACGCCTTGGCGGACGCATAGTTGGCTTTCGCGAGATCGAGCGCCTGCTGGGTGCCGATCTTCATGTCCAGCAACGCCGCCGCGCGATCGTACTCGGCCTTCGTCTGCTCCAACGCGGCGCCGGCCTTGCTGAGATTGGCTTCGGCGGCGATGACGTTGGCCTTGGCATTCTCGAGGTCCGCGGTCGCCTGGCGGAGCGCTCCCGAGAACAGCTGCGGATCGATCACCGCGATGACGTCGCCCTTGTGGACGCGCGAGTTGAAGTCAGCGTTCAACCGGGCGATGGTCCCCGAGACCTGCGAGCCGACCTGGACGGTGATGACCGCGTTGACCGTGCCGGTGGCGTCCACCGCGTCGCGGATCTCGCCCTGTTGGACCTTGGCGGTGAGATGGCGCAGCCCGTCGTCGCGGCGGAGCGTCGCGGCCGCCACGATCGCCGCCGTCACTGCGGCGGCGAGCAGGAGGAGCCAGACGCCGCGGCGTTTCAACCGGCCGCCGCGAGGCGCCTGGGCGATCGCCTCACTCATAGCGCAGGGCTTCGATGGGATCGAGCACGGAGGCCTTGCGCGCCGGGTAGTAGCCGAAGAAGACGCCCACCGCGACCGAGAAGAGCGCGGCCAGGAGCACCGCCTGGGCCGACATCTCCATCGGCCAGCCGAGCGTGCGCCCGAGGAGGAACGAGCCCGCGATCCCCAGCACCACGCCGACGGCGCCGCCCACCAGGCTGAGCATCACCGACTCGCCCAAGAACTGGAGCTGGATCGCCTCCTCCGTCGCGCCGACCGCCACGCGCACGCCGATCTCCCGCGTGCGCTCGGTGACCGACACCAGCATGACGTTCATGATGCCGATCCCGCCGACGACCAGCGAGATCGACGCGATGGCGATGAGCAGGAGAGTCAGCGTGCGGCTGGCCTCGAGCTGGGCCTGGATCACGTCCTCCGGATTGCGGATGTTGAAGTCGTCGTCTTCCTCGGGACGCAGGTGGTGGCGCTCGCGCAGCAAACCCGCCGTCTGCTGCCCGGCGAGCTTCACGACCTCCTGCGAGACGGCCGAACAGAGGACGTCGTCGAGCCAGGCGACGCCCTTGATCTTCTTCTGGGCGGTCGTGTAGGGGAGGATGATGGTGTCGTCCTGGTCCTGCCCGGAGACCGAAAGCCCTTTCGGCCGCAGCGTCGCCACCACCTTGCAGGGGAGGGTCCGCAGGCGGATCACCTTGCCGATCGGATCCTCGACGCCGAAGAGCTGGTCGCGCACCGTGCGGCCGATGACGCAGACGTCGGCGGCGCTCTCCACGTCGTCCTGCGAAAAGACGGCGCCCTGGTCGACGGCCCAGCGCTTGATGTCGAAGTACTCCGGCGAGACCCCGCGGTAGGAGGTGAACCAATTCTGGTTGCCGTAGATGACCTGCGTCGAGGCGTCGACGTTCGGCGAGACGCTCTTGATCAACGGGATTTGGTTCTTGATCGCGAGGGCGTCGGCCAGGGTGAGCGACTTCGTCCCGTGCGTGCCGGTGCGCACGCCGTTCACCGCGCGCCCTCCCGCCTCGATCCACACGAAGTTGTCGCCCAGGTTGTTCAGCTGCTGCTCGACCCGCACCTGGCCGGCCTTGCCGATCGCCACGACGCAGATCACCGCCGCGATCCCGATGGTGATGCCGAGAACGGTCAGCGAGCTGCGCAGCTTGTTCCGCAGCAGCGACCCGAGGGACGATCCGAGCAGGGCAGCGGAATCCATGGCTTCTCCGGGGTGGCCCTAGCGAGATCGATGCGTGGACATGAAGCGCCTGGTTGGGGGATTTCTGCAGCAGAGAAACGGCTGGTAGCGCATACGGGATTCGAACCCGTGTTACCGGCGTGAGAGGCCGGCGTCCTGGACCCCTAGACGAATGCGCCACGCGTCCTGAGACGGGCGACAGGGTAGCACAGGGCTCCCCCCGGTTCAACCTCGTGGAGCCCGCTAAGTGGCTCGAAACGCGGTGGGTTGGACGTCTCGAGCGCGGCTCCCGCCGGCGGGGCGCACCTCGTATAGTAGGGTAGAAGACCGGGGTCTCGCCTTGGCTCTCAAGTTGGTCGCTACGATCGGCACCCAGACCGTCACGCTGCCGCCGGGCCGGACGCTCCTCGTGGGGCGCACGCTGGCCTGCGACTTGGCGCTGCAGGACCAGACCGTCTCGCGCCAGCACGCCGAGCTTGAGCTCGCGGAGGGCGGGCTCCGGGTCCGCGACCTGGGCTCGATGAACGGCACCTTCTGGAACGGCGAGCGGGTCGGCGAGTTCGTCGCCCGGCCCGGCGACCAGATCGCTTTCGGCCGCACCACCTACCAAGTGCTGGAGCGGCCCGAGGAGTCGCCCGAGGAGCGCCCCGAACTGCCCGGCGGCTCGCTCGATGCCACCGTCATCCGGCAGATTCCGGCCGCCGGACCGGCCGACATCGCCGCCCGCGTTTCCGCTCCCGGCAGCACCTCGCTGCTGCGCATCGGCGGCCAGTCGGCCGAGGAGCGGCAGGCCAAGCGGCTGGCGCTCCTCCTCGACATCGGCAAGGAGCTCTCCGGCCTGCCGGACATCGGCCGGCTGCTCGACAAGGTGGTCGAGCTGACCTTCCAGGTGATGAGCGTCGACCGCGTCGCTATCCTCTTGACCGGCGCCGGGAACACGCTGACCATGCGGGTCTCGCGCTCGCGGATCGGCGATCCCGGCGCCGCCTGGGAGGTGCCGCGGGCCATCGCCGACAAGGCGCTCGCCGAGCGCGTCGCGGTGCTGATCGAGAACCCCACGGCGGGGAGCGACCGCAGCGAGACGGCCCAGAAGGACAGCGTGCAGAGCGCCATGTGCGCGCCGCTCCTGGGCGGCCACGGCGAGCCGCTGGGGCTCATCTACCTCGACAACCTGACCGCTCCCCGCTCCTTCAGCGACGAGGACCTGGAGTTCCTCTCCGCTTTCTCGGGGATGGTCGCGGTGGCGATCGAGAACGGCCGGCTGGTCGAGCGCGCGCGGCGCGAGGCGCTCGTGCTGTCGAACTTCCAGCGCTACTTCGCCCCCGAGCTCGCGGAGCAGATCGCCGGCCATCAGGAGGAGATCGGGCTGGGCGGAGCCAAGCGGCAGGCCGTCGTCCTCTTCGCCGACATCCGCGGCTTCACGGCCCTCTCCGAGGAACTCTCGCCGGAGGAGATCGCGGCGCTCCTGAACGAGTACTTCACGGCCATGGTCGAGATCGTCTTCGAGCACGGCGGCGCCCTCGACAAGTTCATGGGCGACGCCATGATGGCGATCTGGGGAGCGCCGCTCTCCCGCGCCGACGACGCCGATCGCGCCGTCCGCGCCGCCGTCGCCATGCAGGCGGCGCTCGCACGGCTGAACGAGGCGTGGCAGGAGCAGGGCCGGCGGCGGATCGCGGTGGGGATCGGCATCAACTCCGGCGAGGTCTTCGCCGGCAATATCGGCAGCGACCGCCGCCTCGAGTACACGGTCATCGGCGACGCCGTCAACGTCGCGGCCCGCCTCTGCGCCGAGGCGGGTCCCGGGGAGATCCTCGTGGGAGAGCCCCTCTACCGTTCCCTCGCCGACCCGCCGCGAGCGACGCCTCTGGCGCCGCTCCCACTCCGGGGGAGGGCGCGGGAGGTGGCGGTCTATCGGGTGGAATGGACGAAGGCGGGCGGCACGACCCCAGCTTCGGCTGCGCCAACGGCCCGCGGCGCTATGGATTGAAGACTCACGTCGTTCCAGGCGTCACGGCTTGGCAGCGACTGGCGCTCTCTTGGGACGTATTCTTCTCGCACAAGGAGCGCCAGTAGACGCTCGTGCTGTCCTCTCGGCAGCGAACGTGCTCGCCACTTCGAGCCAGGCGCCAGAGGTGCGCGTCAACGTACGGATCGCAGTGGCTTACTTGTTCGCCAGCGATGGCCAGCGACCGGCGGCGAACCGAGTTCTAGAGGAAGCGCGAGTAGAGCTCCAAAACAAGCCCTATGCCGCACTCAAGCTCGACGTCCGCCTGGCCGCGGCCGACGTGGAGAAGAGATCTGGCGGGCAACCTGACCGAGCCCAGTTGCTGGATCTCGAGAAGGATGCCGAGACGCAGGGCTATATCCTGGTCGCCCGCAAAGCGAAGCAGCTCCTCGCTGCACCTCCGCCGAAGAGCGGCTGATCCGCTGAAGAGCTCAGTTCTTCCCCAGCACCACCCGCAACCCCGTGTAGGCCAGCGCCGGCGGGTCGTCGCTGCGCGGATCGGTGGGGCGGTCGGCGCTGGGGCCGACGGCGACTCCCTTGCCGTCGGCCGTGACCGCCCACTCGGCGGCATTGCCGTCGAGGTCGAAGACGGGGTCGTCGCCGTCGCCCGGCAGGCTCCCCACCGGCAGCAGCAGCGGCGCCTCGCCGGCGAGCTCCTTCAACGACTGCTGGATCGCCCGGCGGTCGCGCGGGTTGGGCGCGTAGCCGGCCCAGCGGTCGAGGGTGTTGCCGCCGCCCGCGGCGGCCTCGGCGAGGTCCTTGGCCTCGTCCTCGGTGGGCAGGCGGAAGGGCTGTCCCGTCCTCTTCGCGAGCCACGAGACGTACTGCCGGGCGCGCGCGAAGGTGACGCCGGCCATCGGCAGGTTCTGGCTGCCGGCGTCGACCTTGAGCGCGGGGTCGAAGGCGGCGAACTGGGCGCGGGTGACCTCGAAGCGGCCCACCTCCAGGCCCTGAAAAGCCACCGTCTCGGGGACCAGGACGCCGTGCGCGCGGCGTCCGAGAGCGGTTGAGCCCGGGGCCGGCCGCGCGGCTTTGGCGCGCGCCAGGAGCGCGGCCAAGGGCGTTCCCTCCTTGATCCCCTCGCGGTGTTGCGGCGGCTTGCCGAAGAGGTAGCGGTCGAACCAGTCGAGGTCCTCCTGGATCTTGCGGCGCTGGTGGGCGACCTTGCGCAGGTCGTGCGGCTCGCCGGGGAAAAGCACCAGGCGGGTGGGGGCCTTGCCGATCTGCTGCAGGGCGCGGAAGAGCGACCACGACTGATGGGGCGGCACGTTGCGGTCCTCGGTGCCCGTGAAGACGATGGTGGGAGTGGTGACCGCTGTCAGGCGGAAGAAGGGGGACTTCTCGATATAGAGCTGCGGGTTCTCCCACGGCGGCATGCCGAAGTAGTAGTTGTCGAAGGAGGCGCCGAAGTCGACGTTCGCCCAGTCGCTGATCCACTCGACGTCGGCGGCCCCCACCGAGGCGGCGCGGTAGCGATGGGAGCGGGTGATGAGCTCGGCGGTCAAGATGCCGCCGTTGCTCCAGCCGGCGCTCGCCAGCCGCTCGGGGTCGACGAGCCCGCGCTGGATGAGGAAATCGACCCCCGCCTCGATGTCGGGGATCTCCAGCTCGTAGTAGTGGCCGGCGATCGACTCCACCCAGTCGAGCCCGTAGCCGGAGCTGCCGTGATAGTTGACCTCGAGGACGAAGGCGCCGCGCTGGCGGAAGAGGATGTCCGGCACGCTCCAGTCGGCGCTCCAGCGGTCGGTGTCGGAGGAGGCGGGACCGCCGTGCAGGTCGAGGACGAGCGGGCGGCGCTCCCCCGCCTTCCAGTCGAGGGGGTAGAACAGCAGTCCCTCGACCATCTCCTGGCGGGCCCCCTTCCAGCGCACCACCTCCACCTTCCCCGCGTTCTTGTCCCGGAAGTCGGGATTGAGATCGGTGATCTTGCGCTCGCCCGTCAGCTTCGTCCCCTCGAGCCGCGCCACGTAGGCCTGCGGCGGGGTCACCGCCGTCGAGGTCTGATAGACGACGGTGCGGCCGTCCGCGGAGAGCGCCCAGGTGTCGAGGTTGGCGGTGTGGGTCCCGGTAAGGTCCTGCCGCTTCCAGCCCTCGGGAGTGCGCGTATAGCGGGCCGGCCGCACGTGCACGCCGTCGGCCAGGAGGGCGAGGAAGCCGTCCGCCAAGGGGGCGTAGAGGCCGCCCAGACCGCGGTCCCAGCCGAGGTCGACCTGTGCCACATGGCCGCTTTTCAGGTCGTAGAACCAGAGTTCGGTGACGGTCGCCGTACGGTAGGTGGGATGCCGGGAGCGCTCGTTGGCGAAGTAGAAGCCCGAGGAGTCCGGCGCCCAGCGCACGGTGTGGGGCAGGAGCGGGCTGTCAGCGAGGAGCCGCTTCAGCTCGCCGCTCGCCGTGTCGACGAGGAAGGTGCGCGGCGGGACGCGGCTGTCGAAGTCGTAGGACAGGCTCTGCTGCGCGGTGCAGACGGCGTACCGCCCGTTGGGCGAGACGTCGATGGCGTCGATCCAGTCGTCGTTGGCGGTCAGGCGGTGGACCTTGGCGCCGTCGCGCGAGACGGTGAACAGCCGGACGGGCGGCTCGTTCTCGGCGTCGTCGACGACGATGGCGGTGTCCCGCCGCTCCTTGCGCCGGAGCTCGCGCGCGGTGGGCGACTCCTTGGCGAGCACCAGCAGGGTCTCGGAATCGATCCAGTCGACGTCGACGACGTCGCGGTCGAAGCGGGTGACCGGGTAGGCCTCCCCGCCGCGCACGGGGATGACCCACAGCTGCTGGGTCGTCTCGGGCGGATCTCCTTCCGCTTTCTTGTCGCCCTCGGCCTCGGCGGCGCCGGCGACCGGCCGGGTGGAGAGGAAGGCCAGGCTCTTGCCGTCGGGGGAGAAGAGCGGGCTCAGGACCGTCTCGTTGCCGCGGGTGAGCTGGAAGGACTCGGCGGAGGCGAGGCGGGTGAGCCAGAGGTTCGAGACCCGCCCCTCCTCCTCGTCCTTGTCGCCGCCCTTGCCGATCCCGCCCTTGACCCAGGCGGCGAGCGTGGCGTCGGGAGAGATCGTCCAGCCGGTCGCCTCCTCGGCGAACACCAGGTCGTCGACGGTCCAGGGCTCGGTCGCCGGATGCGGGCGGGCGGCCGCCCGCCCGGGGCCGGCGGCGACAAGGAAGAGGACGGCCGCCAGCGCCCAGGCGGCGCCCGGCCTCGCGGCCCGTCTCATCGCCCCGTCAGGCCTCCACCTGCCGGTAGACGATCTTCACGCCGTCGGGATCGTGGGTCTCGAAGATGAGGCTGCCGTCGCCGTCCTTGCGCAGCCCGCCGGGGATGTTCTTGTCGCGGAAGAGCAGCTCCTCGTAGGCCTTCTCGGCCGAGGGGACGAGGAAGGTGAGCGTCATCTTGTGCTGCGGCCCCTGGTAGTCGAAGTCCTCGTCGACGACCCGCGTGCTCGCCGCCGCCGGCCGGCCCAGCACCTCGACCGTCGCCGCGCCGGCCTGGTAGAGCGCGCCGCGGGCGTCCTCGCGGTCCCAGCTCTGCAGCCGGGGCAGCGCCAGCACTTCGCCGTAGAAGCGGCAGGTGCGCTCGAAGCCCTTGGCCCGGACCACCACCCGAAACTGTCGGATCTCCATTCTCTGTCTCCTCTGCTCCCGACAACGCCCGTTCCCGAGAAGGACACCTCTAGCATACTTGGCGCGCCGGTTTCAAAGCGCCGAGTCACAACGGTTGTGGCCGCCAGAGTCATCCCGAGCGAGAGCGAGGGACCTGGGCGGGGGGAGGCCTCCCAAACTTCTGATAGCAAAGGCCTTCTCGCCACCCTTCCCCCAGGTCCCTCGCTCTCGCTCGGGATGACAACCGGGAGAACGTGCCCTTCGGTCCCGGGCAATCGCAAAGGTCTTGTCAATTCTTCACACGCTTTCAGCCGATCCTGGCGCGCCCCCGAAGGAGCGGAGCGAGGCCCGATGCAGCCTCCAGCCGGTGGTATCCTCTCTCGCCGTGAAGAGTCGTCCCCGCTCGGCCAGCCCGCCGCTCGTCCTCCTGCTGCTCGTCCCGGTCCTGCTGATCGCCCAGAGCCAGCAGCCCGCGCCGGTCGCGGGAGCCCCGGGAGTCGTCCTCGACGGCCGCGAAATCGCCGTGCGGGTGACGATCCTGCCCGCCGGACCGCTCTTCGCCCTCGCCGCCCTGACCCCGAGCCTGGGCGGCGACCTCGTCCCCGGCGAGAGCGCCGAGAGCTTCATCTTGAAGCTGGCGGACAAGGAGATCGTCATGGGGATCGGCAGCGCCGTCGTCACCGTCGGCGACGCGATCGTCTCCCTGTCGCAGCCGCCCACCCGCGGCGAGGGCGGCGTCCAGGTGCCGCTCGACTTCCTCAACAAGACCTACGGCGAGCTCTCGGGCTTCTCCTTCGACTGGCGGCCGGAGCAGCAGCGGCTGGTGATCAGCCGCCGCAAGTCGAAGGAGATCGCCGTCACGTCGGACATCGTCCACCTGCAAGGGATGACGACCGTGGTGCTGCAGTTCCCCGAGGTCCCCCACTACCATCTCAACCAGCAGCCCGGCGCGGTCGAGGTGCAGATGCTGGCCGACCGCCTGGCGCCGGCCCCCCAGCGGCGGATCGAAGACCCGCTCGTCAAGGCGATCGAGATCTCCCCGGAGAAGGTCAGGATCGACCTCGTTCCGCAGGCGCAGGTCGAGAGCTACATCCTCGAGAACCCCTTCCGCTTGGTGTTCGACATCCACGAGGCCGCGGCCGCCGCGCAGCCGTCCGGCCCGGCCTTCGCGCCGCCGGAGCCCAGCGGCGGCGTGCGCACGATCGTCATCGACCCCGGGCACGGCGGCACCGAGACCGGCGCCATCGGCCCCGGCGGCGTGCAGGAGAAGCAGCTGACGCTGATCCTGGCGCAGACCCTGGCGAGCCGGCTCTCGCAGCAGCTCGCCGTGCGGACCGTCTTGACCCGCTCCGAGGACGCCAACCTGCCGCTCGACACCCGCGCCGCCATCGCCAACCAGAACAAGGCCGACCTCTTCGTCTCCATCCATCTCAACTCCTCGCTCGGCGCCGGCGCCCACGGGGCGGAGACCTACTTCCTGAGCGCCGAGGCGACCGACGTCCGCGCCGCCAACGCCGCCAAGAGCGAGAACGGCGAGCCCGCTCCCGCTTCGGCGGCGGCCAACGACGCGGCGGCCGGCGAGGGCGACCTCCAGCTCATCCTCTGGGACCTGGCGCAGACCCACCACCTCTCCGCCAGCCAGCGGCTGGCGAACCTCGTCCAGGGCGAGCTCAACCAGACGCTGCAGCTCAAGGACCGCGGGGTCAAGCAGGCGCCCTTCCGCGTCCTCATGGGGGCGACGATGCCCGCCGTGCTCGTCGAGCTCGGGTTCATCAGCAACCCGGAGGAGGAGAAGAAGCTCCAGGACCCCGAGTACCGCGCGGCGCTCGTCGAGGCGCTGGTCAAGGCCATCAGCGTCTACAAGGAGATGGTCGAGACCCCCGCGGCGGCCGCCCCCGCAGGCCAGCCGGCGCCCCCCGCGCCGCGGCCGGCGCCCGCCCCCCAGCCTCCAGCGGGAGCGCCCTCGCCATGAGCCGGAGGGCGGCGGGAGTCGCCCTCGCGCTCGCCCTCCTGCTGCTCTTGGCCGGCCTCCTCGGCTGGTGGCGGCTCGGCGGCGGCCGGCGGACCCGGAACGGCGCGCCGCCCGTCGCCGGAC
>DATNKQ010000611.1:0-4907 GCA_035603315.1 Thermoanaerobaculia bacterium | reverse complement strand
TCATGGCTGGCGGGCGAGCCCCTCGGCGCTCCGCCGGATGAGCTCGATGGCGTCCTCGCCGGAGAGCGCGTCGCCGGGCGCGCAGTCGTCGGCGCTGGGGACGATCCCGCAGCGCGCGGCGGCCTCGCAGACGAACTGCTGCGAGGGCTGCGGGTTGGCCGCTCCGGCGCCGACGCAGGAGGACTCGCCGCCGAAGCGGGCGATCAGCCGCACCAGGCCGTGCAGGGCCGTCGCCCGCCGCGCCGGCGAGGCGGGCGAGAAGCGGTGGAGGCGGTCGACCTCCATCAGGCCGAGATTCACGACCCGCACGATCTCGTCGCGCTGCGGGTGCTCGAGCACGTCGGTGGCGATGATCCCTTCGGTGGGCTTGGCGTAGCGCACCTCCGGCGCCAGCCAGTAGAGCAGCACCGCGAGGTCCGCGCGGGTGAGCTCGGGGCTGTCCGCGCGGTCGCGCACCGCCGGCGGCAGGAGCGACAGCCGCCAGCGGAACTTGGCGGCGGCCAGCTTCTCCGCCAGCTCGGGGTCCTTGGGGTGGCTGTCGGCGAGCTTCTGGACGATCTGCAGGCCGGCGCCGGGGTCGCCCACCTCGAGCTCCAGCTCGGCCCGCCGCTCGAGCAGCGCGCGGTCGCCGGGGCGCCGTTCGGCGAGACCCTGGACCGCCGCCAGCTCCGCCTTGCGGTCGCCCTTCGTCGTCGCCAGGGCGCGCGCCGCCTCGAAGGTGCGGATCTCCTGCGGCGCCCAGTCGCGCAGCAGGTCGAGCTCCTTCTGGGCCGCGTCGAGGCGATGGGCGCGGACGTTGTCCTGCAGGCGGTTGGCGACGATCTCGAGGGCCCGCGGATGGAGCTCGCCGGTGCGCGAGAAGGCGAGCGGGCTCTTCGCCGCCACTGCGCGGTAGGCGGCGTAGGCGAGCGGCAGGTCGCCGCCCAGCTCGGCGGCGCGGCCCAGCAGGAGCTGGCTGGCGGTATAGGAGGGGCTCGCATCGCTCACCGGCAGGAGGCGGTCGACCACCGCCTGGAAGCGGCCGAGGGCGAAGTCGACCTGCCCGGCCAGCACCCTTGCCGGCGCCAAGTCGGGATCGGCGGCCAAGAGATCGTCGGCGGTCGCCAGGGCGGCCCGCGCGCCGGCGTCCCCTTGGTCGAGGATCGCCCGATGAGCGGTCCGCAGCCGCTCGGCCGGCGTGGCGCCGACGGTCGCCGGGTACCCTTCGAGCGGGTCGAGCAGATAGCTCCGCTCCCGCTCGACCACGCTTCCCGGCCCCGGCGGCGGGACGGGTCGGGGAGCAGGTGCGGGCGAGGTGGCGCAAGCGCCGGCGAGGAGGGCGGCGGCCGGCAGGAGGACGTGGATCGGAAGGAGGAGAAGGCTCCGGCCCCCCCTACTTCTCGGACGGAGGAGCCGCGGCAATGGTGGCAATGGCATGTTTGTAGATCAGGATCTCCTTCCCGTCGACCTCGAGGACTACCGCGAAGCGGTCGAAGCGCTTGAGGCGGCCCAGGAGCGGCCGTCCCGTCACCAGCTCGAAGTACATCGTCTGCCCTTCCTTGAGGCTCTGGAAGAGGTATCCGTCCTGAATATTGATGTTGTGCTTAGGCATTGGCCCTCCCGACGCCGCTCTGCTGGACATGATCTAGGACCCTCTGAAACCGCTCTTCCGGAGCCAGAGCCGCGAACCAGGTCACCGGCTCTTTGCGAAACCAGGTCTCCTGCCGTTTGGCGAAGCGACGGGTCGCCTGAATGGTGTCGCTCGCCGCCCGATCGAGAGACCACTCCCCCTGCACATGGAGGACGAGCTGGCGGTAGCCGATGGCCTGGAAAGCGGGCAGCGAAGGATCCAATCCCCGGCCGAGCAAGCTCTCGACCTCGCGCACCCAGCCCCGCTCGAGCATCCGGGCCACCCGACCCGCGATCTCATCGTATAAGAGTGCGCGCGGCAGCGTCAAACCGACCGCGATCGCTGAAGTACGTTCTTTTCCAAAGGGTTGCCGGGCGATCCAGGCGGAGAGCGGGCGTCCCGTCACCGCCGCCACCTCGAGCGCCCGCAGCACCCGCTGGGTGTCGCCGGGGGCCAGCCGCGCCGCCGTTTCGGGATCGCGGCGGGCGAGCTCGGCGGCGAGGGCGGGCAAGCCCTCGGCCTCCAGGCGCTCCCGCAGCTGCTCGCGCACTGCCGGATCGCCGGGGGGGATGGGGCTGATCCCGGAGATCAGAGCGCGGAGGTAGAGGCCGCTGCCGCCGACGACGATCGGCAGGCCGCCGCGCCCGCGGACGTCGGCGATGGCAGCCCGCGCCCGGCGCGCGAACTCCCCCGCCGAATAGCGCTCGTCGGGATCGAGGACGTCGATGAGGTGGTGGCGGACCCGCTCCCGCTCGGCCGGCTCCGGCTTAGCGGTGCCGATGTCGAAGCCGCGGTAGACCTGGAGCGCGTCGGCGTTGACGATCTCGCCCCCCAGCCGCTCGGCGAGGGCCATGGCCAGCCGGCTCTTGCCGGTGGCGGTGGCGCCGACGACGGCGAGGAAGCTAGGCGGAGCGGCGGGCGGCATGCCTGGAGTGTAGCCCGCCGCTCTCCGCCACGCTCCCCTACCGCGGCGCGCCCGGCAGGCTCAACCGCAGCCGGCCGACACCGGGGAGACCATCCACGTGGACGATGCGGAGCAGGACTTCGCCGTCGCGGTCGGTGCGGAGGGTGCGGACGCCGCGCTCGGCGAGCCTCTTGACCACCACCGGTGACGGGTGATGGTAGGGATTGTCGATCCCCACCGAGAGGAGCGCCAGGCGGGGCGCCACGGCGTCGAGGAAACCTGCAGTCGACGACGTCTTGCTGCCGTGATGGCCGACCTTCAGGAGGTCGGCGTGGAGGCCGTCCTCGCCGGCCGCGGCGAGCGCCCGCCGCTCCTCCCGCGCTTCGGCGTCGCCGGTCAAGAGGACGCGCCGCCCGAGCGCCTCGGCCTGCAGCACGAGCGACCTCTCGTTGCTGCGCTCCCCGGGGTCTGCCTTGGCTGCGGGCTGCAGGACGGCGATCCGCCAGCGTCCCACGCGCACGCGGTCGCCGGCGGCGAGGAAGCGGCGGCGCGTTCCGGGGAGGGCGAGGAACTCGCCGGCGCAGCCCTCTCGCTCCCATCCCGGCGCCGTCCAGACCTCGGCCACCGGCAGGTAGGCGGCGACGTCCACCAGGCCGCCGCAGTGGTCGCGGTCGGGGTGGGTCATCACCAGGGCGTCGAGACGGCGGACCCCTTCGCCGAGGAGCGCCGGCAGGAGGACCCGTCCGCCGAAGTCGGCGCCGTCCCAGCCGCCGCCGTCGACGAGCACGGCCCGTTCCCCGTCGCGGACGAGGATCGCGTCCCCCTGCCCGACGTCCAGCATCGCCAGCTCGAGGCCGGAGCGCCCGGACCGTTCAGACCGCGGGCCGCGATCCGCCGGCGGGCCGAGGCCCCAGACGGCGACGGCGAGGAGCGGCAGCGCGATCCCCAGCCCCCGCCGACCGCGGAGGAGGAGCGTGGCGATGCCGGCGGCGAGGAGCAAGGCGGCGAGCGGCGAGGCGAGGAGCGGCAGGCACCAGCCGGCCGGCCCGGTGTGCGCCGGCCAGGCGAAGGGCGCGGCCAGGAGGTCGAGCGCCGGCAGCAGGAGGGCGCCCAGACGCGGCGAGGCGAGGGCGGCGGCGGTCCAGGCGAAGGCAGCGGCGAGCGCGAGGGCCGTCCAGGGAACGGCGAAGAGGTTGGCGAAAGGCGCCCAGGGCGCCACGAGGTGAAAGAGGGGGAGCGACGCGGGGAGGGCCGCGAGCTGGGCGGCGGTCGAGAGCGCCAGCGGTCGGCGCAGCCAGCGCGGGAGGCGCCGCCAGCGGCGGGAGAGGGCAGGCGCCAGGAGGAGGACGCCAGCGCTGGCCGCCGCCGAGAGCTGGAAGGCCGGTAGGAGGACGACGTCCGGACGGCCGAGGACGAGGAGCACGACGGCCCAGCCCAAGGCGTTGACGGCTGCCGGCGGCCGCTCGAAGAAGAGGGACGAGGCGCCGAGGATCCCCATGACGGCGGCGCGCACGAGGGCGGGGTGCGGGCCGACCAGCAGCAGGTAACACGCCACCGCCGCGATCGCCAGAGCGAGACGCGCCCTCCGGGGCAGCCAACCGCCGAGAAGGAAGGCGAGGGCCGCCACCATCCCGACGTGCAGGCCGGAGACGGCGATGAGGTGCGCCAGCCCGTCGCGCCGTAGGCCGCGCTTCCAGGGGAGCGGCAGGGCCGACGGGTCGCCGAGGACGAGCGCCCGCGCCAGCGCCTTGCCCGCGGTCTCGGTCCCCGCCGCGGCGTAGGCCGCCTCGACACGCTGCCGGAGGGAACCGGAGAGCCGCGCGACGAGGCCGGGGTCCTCCTCGACCCCCATCAGCAGCCGGCTCTTGACGCGTAGCCGCCAGGGGCCGGGCGCGACCGCCACCCGGTTGGCGAAGCCCGGCGAGCGCCGCAGGTAGCCGGCGGCGTGGAGGAGCGAGCCGTAGGGCGGCGGCGCCTCCTCACCGGGGAGCAGGAGGACGGCGGCCAGCCGCGGCGTCGTCACCGAGAGCCCCTGGCGCAGCCGCTCCACCTCGACCGGCGCCGACCAGCCCTCGCGGTCCCGCGCCCAGTGCCCGACGACCCGCACGGCCGCCTCCGCCGGCCGCGCAAGATCGATCGCCGCCAGCGCCCTCGCCGGCAGCCCGGCGGCGACGGTCGCCGCCAGCGCGCCCGCCGCCAGGAAGGCGAAGCCGACGCCGGCGCGCCGGCCGGCGGCCAAACCCAGCGCCGCCAGCAGCGCCAGGAGCGGCACGGAGAGGTAGGTCAGCTGGAAGGCGAGGAACGCGCCGGCGGCCAGGGCAGCGGCGGGGAGCAGGATGGGAGCGTTGCGGAGGTCCATACCGGAGAGGACGGAAAACGCTTCCATCCCCTCCG
>DATNKQ010000407.1:0-5637 GCA_035603315.1 Thermoanaerobaculia bacterium | reverse complement strand
GGGGCGGCGCGCCGGCCGAAGCCGTTGGCCCGTGCCGGCTCCGCGGACGGGTGGCCGACCTCCTCTCCGCCGTCGGCGGCATCGGGCGCGAGGCGCGGCCGGCCGGCGCCGGCTGGTGCGCCAAAGGGGGTCAGAAGCTGGCCGTGTGGGCGACGGCGCCCGCCCTCCGGCTCTCCGGGGCGGAGATCGTGCCGTGAGCCCGCCCGCAATGGCGCCGGAGGAGGTCCTGCGCGCCCTCGCCCGCCAGGGTTTAGACGGCGCCGAGGTCTTCCTGAAGCACGGCCGCTCGCGGCGCCTGGAGCTGACCGTGGGAGGCGAGGCCGCGGTGTGGAGCGAGGAGCGGGCCTGGGCGGTGCGCGCCGGCAATCGCCGCGGCTCCTTCTTCGCCGCCGGCACCGGCGAGCCGCCACCGGAGGGACCCTGGCCGCCGCCGCTCGGTCCCCTCCTCGTCCTTCCCGAGGCGTCGGCAGGCGCTCCCTGGAGCGAGCCCGGCGACTTCGACGCCCCGCTGATCGGCGAGAGCGAGGGCTTTGGGCTGCTGCGGACGATCGGCCGCGAGCTCGCGGTCGAGCTCCCCGGGGCGCGCCTCCTCCATGCCGCCCTGGAGGACGGCTGGAGCGAGGGCGACCTCGCCAGCAGCCGCGGGGTGCGCGCCCGCCGGCGCCAGCGGGTGGCGTCCCTCCACGTCGAGGCAAGCGGCCCGGCCCGGCCCGCCCGGATCGGCAACGCGCCGGCGGCGGCCTCGCTCTACCTGGCGGCCCGCGAGGCGCGGCGCTTCCAGGCCAAGGCGCTGGCGCGCCACCTCGCCGACCGCCTCTCGGTGAACGCCTCTACCACCTTCCCCGACGAGCTGGCCGATAGGCCTCTGGAGGTCCTGCTGGCGCCGCCGGCGGCGGCGCGCCTTCTGGCCGGGCTCCTCCCGCTCCTGGTGGGACCGCGGGCGGCGAGCCGGGGCGCCGCCCTACGGGACCCTCGCGGGCGGCTCGCCAGCGATCTCTTGACCGTGATCGACGACGGGCGCCTGGCCGGCGGCGTCTTCGAGTCGCCCCTCGACGGCGAGGGAGTGCCCAGCCGGGAGGTCGTCCTCGTCGAGGACGGGATCTTCCGCCAGCCTCTCCTCGCCTGGTGGCAGGCCGACGGCGCCGGGGCCGCCGCGGGAGAAACGTCCGGCTGCAGCCGCCGCGCGAGCTGGCGCGACCTGCCGTCGCCGGGGCCGACGCACCTCTACGTCCAGCCCGATCCGCGCATCTCCGTCGCCTCCCTCCTGGGCGCCGTCGGCCGCGGCGCCTATCTGATCGACGCCACCGGCGGCGCGCTCGTCGACCTCGAGGGCGACCGCTTCGCGCTGCCGGTCTGCGGCTTCACCGTCCGCGCCGGGCGGGCCGGCGCGCCCATCGCCTCCGCCTGGCTGCGCGGCGGCGTGGGCGACCTCCTGCGCGGCATCGCCGGCGTCGGCCGTGATCTCACCTTTCACCCCCTCGACGGCATGATCGGCTCCCCCACCCTCCTCGTCACCGGTCTGACGCTCGCCCGCGATTGACCGCATCCCTGCCAGCGGCTAGTCTGCACGCCCATGCAACTCGGCATCCTCGGCCTGCCCAAGGTGGGCAAGACCACCCTCTTCAACACCTTGACCGCCTCCCGCCAGGAGACGGACAAGTTCGCCACCTCGGACAAGACCAACATGGGCGTCGCCACCGTCCGTGACGTACGCCTGGAGCAGCTCCGCGACCTGTTCAAGCCCCGGCGCTACGTGCCGGCGACGATCCAGTACGTCGACATCCCGGGCATGAAGCGGGGGGAGAGCGCCGAGAGCCTCGACCTCGCCAAGCTGAAGACGGTCGACGCGCTGGTACACGTGGTGCGCGCCTTCGCGGATCCCGAGCTCCTCCACTCGGAGGGAAGCGTCGACCCGGCGCGCGACGTGGCGAACGTCGACCTCGAGCTGATCATCGCCGACCTCGACCTGGTGTCGCGGCGCGTGGAGCGGTTGGACAAGGCCGTCAAGCGCGGTCTGAACCCGGAAGAGCAGCGGGAGCGCAAGCTGCTGGCGGAGGTCGTCCTGCCGGCCCTCGAGGCCGAGCGGCCGCTACGCGAGGTGGCGCTCGACGCCGACGACGAGCGCCGCCTGCGCGGCTTTCAGCTCCTCTCGGCAAAGCCCATGCTGGTGGTTTTGAACGTCGACGAGAAGCGGGTGGGGGTCGCCGACGCCGCGGCGCTGGGCATCGCGCTACGGCCGGCGGTCCTGGCGGTGACCATCTCGGCCCCCATCGAGGAGGAGATCAGCCGCCTGCCGCCCGACGAGCAGAAGGAGTTCCTCGCCGACATCGGGCTCTCCGAGCCCAGCCTCGACCGCGTCACGCGGGCGAGCTTCGAGCTCCTCGGCCTGCTCTCCTTCTTCACCGTCGGCGAGGACGAGGTGCGCGCCTGGACCATCCACCGCGGCAGCCACGCCCGCGAGGCGGCGGGCACCATCCACTCCGACATCGAGCGCGGCTTCATCCGCGCCGAGGTGGTGCGCTGGGAGGACCTGCTGCGCTTGAAGACCATGGCCGCCTGCCGCGAGGCGGGGCTCCTGCGGCTCGAGGGCAAGGAATACGTCATGCAGGACGGCGACGTCGCCCACTTCCGCTTCAACGTGTGATAGGCGCCGCTAGCCCCGCGCCGTCCGCGCCGGGGCCTGCCGCCCCGGCACCAGGCGGATGTCGAGGCGGCCGGTCGAGGGGACTCCCGGGCGGTAGTAGATGGCGCTCGGCGGCGGCGCGATGCCGCCGCCGCGCTGCACCGGGGCCTGCTGCATCTCTTCCTCGTCCTCGTCGACGTTGCTGCTGGGATCCGGCCGCGGCCAGGTGCGGACGCCCGGCCGCGCCCCGGCGGGGTTGCGGGTGGGGCCGGCGAGGCCGGTGCCGGACTGCCGATGAGTGGTCGCGCCGGGCGGCTGGGCCTGGCCCGTGGTGCTGCCATGGGGGATGTTGCCTTCCCTGAGGACGGTCGGGCCCTGGGGCTGGCGAGCGGTCGTCTGGGCGTTGGCGGAGGCGTCGTCCTTGGCCGGCTGGCCGGCGACGGGCGGCACCAGCAGGGAGGCGATGCGCGCCGGATCGTCGTAGATCTTGGGGGCCGCCGGCGGGACGTAGCCCTCGCGATAGGCGCGCAGCATCGCCTGCGTCACCAGGTGGCTGTCGACCAGGTGCGGATTGACGTCCGGGAAGGCGAGCTGGGGATCGAGCGCGAAGGCCTTGGCGTAGTCGTCGATCGCCCGCGACTCGGCTCCCGCGGCCTCGTGGATCGCGCCCATCTGATAGTGGGCCCAGGCATGCCGGGGATCGAGCTTGACGACTTTCTCGTAGAGGGCGAGCGCCCCCTTGCGGTCGCCCTTGCCCTGGGTCAGCAGGCCGAGGTTGAAGAGCGCCGAGATCTTGTTGGGATCGAGCTCGACAGCGCGCCGGTAGGCGGCCTCGGCCTCCGCCGGCCGATGGGCCAGGAGCAGGAGGTTGCCGAGGTCGTTCTGCACCGAGGCATCTTCCGGGTGCGCCGCCGCGAGCTGGCGCTGGGAGTCGAGAGCCTTGGCGACGTTGGGCGGCGTGGCCGCGATGGCGGCGGCGGCGATGGCGGTGACCGCGATGACCGCGGCCATGACCGCGAGGGAGAGCGTCCAATGGATAGATCTGCGCACCATGAATCTCCTTCTAACGGCCCTCGGGGGCTCCGATGGGCCTGGCCTTGAGCTTGGTCTTGCCGTCCTCGACGGCGAGGCGGAACTGCACCCGCGAGCACCCCGTCCGCTCGCGGATGGAGGCCGCCTGGCGCTCGAGATAGGTCTGGAAGCTGGCGAGATCGAACCGCGGAGCCTCGCCCGCTCCGGAGGCCAAGCCCTGGTAGAGGGCCACCACCGCCCCCGGCTCGACCGGGCCGTTTACGACGATGCCCCGGCCGGCGTCGTAGCGCGGCTCGGCGACGGTAGTGGCGGGGGCGGCGGGGCGGACGCGGCGCCCCTCCTCGCGGTCGCGCAGGCGGCGGTTGAAGAGCTCGTTGTAGGTGTTGTACCGGGCCTCGATATCGGAGAGACGGAAGTTGTCGACCGCGGCCGTGAGGTTGAGGTTGCGGAGCTGGCGGAGCTGGGCGTGGATGCGGCTCCGCAGCTCTTCCGGGGGCACCGGCAGGGCGCCGCTCATGAAGCGCTCGAAGTCGACCCGCAGCTGCTGGACGTCGCGCGCCAGCTGGTCGATGGTCTCCTGAATGGCGGGCCCGCTGCGGCTGGGGGCGGCGGGCGCGGGCGCCCCCGGCCGCCTGGGGGAGGCAGCCGGCTGCGGCAAACCGGCGATCGTCCCGCTGCCGCCGAACCTCGCGTTTCGCCTGGGGTCCACGAATCTCCTACAATGGCTGCTGGTTGCGATGGAACATCCAGACCCCCCAGACGCCCGTCGCGCCATTCCCTCGGTCGACCGGCTGCTGAGCGATCCCGCCGTCGCTCTTCTCCTGCCATTATACGGGCGCGATCAGGTCAGGGTCCAAGCGCGCAAGGAAGTCGAGGCCCTGCGCGGCTGGCTGGCGGCGGAAACTTCGCCCGCGGCCGCGGTGGAGCGGTCGCTGGCGGAGCTGCCGCGGCGGCTCGAGGCGGGCCTCGCCGCCGTCTTCGGGCGGCCGCTCGCGCGGGTGCTCAACGCCACCGGGATCTTCGTCCACACCAACCTCGGACGCGCCCCGCTGCCGGCCGCGGTGGCGGCGGGCCTGCCGCCGCTCCTCGACGCCTACTGCGACCTCGAGATCGACCTGGCGAGCGGACGCCGCGGCGAGCGCAACGCCCGCGTCGAGCGGCTACTGACCACGCTGACCGGCAGCGAGGCAGCCGTCGTCGTCAACAACAACGCGGCGGCCCTGGTGCTGACGCTTGCCGCCCTCGCCCGCGACCGCGAGGTGGTGGTCTCGCGCGGCGAGCTGGTCGAGATCGGCGGCTCCTTCCGCATCCCCGAGATCCTCGCCGCCGCCGGCGCCCGCCTGGTCGAGGTCGGCGCCACCAACCGCACCCGCCTGGCCGACTACCGGGCGGCGATCGGACCCCAGACGGCGCTCCTGCTCAAGGTCTTCCCCAGCAACTTCCGCCAGCTCGGCTTCGTCGCCACGGTCGGCCCCGGAGAGCTCGCCGCCCTCGGACGCGAGGCGGGGGTGCCGGTCCTCGTCGACGAGGGGAGCGGCCTGCTCCGCCCGCACGCGGCGCCGCAGCTCGCCGGCCATCCCAGCCTCTCCGAGCTCGTCGCCGCCGGCTGCGACCTCGCCTGCGGCAGCGGCGACAAGCTCCTCGGCGGGCCGCAGGCCGGCATCCTCGTCGGCCGCGAGACGCTGGTGACGCGCTGCCGGCGGCATCCGCTCTATCGCGCCCTACGCCCCGACCGCGCGGGGATCGCCGCCCTGGAAGGGGTGCTGCGCCTCCACCTGGCGGGCGCCGCGCTCCCCATCGACCACCTGTGGGAGGACCCGCGGATCCAGCGGCGCCGCCTGGCGCGCGCGGCCGCGGAGCTCGGCGCCGAGATCGTCGCCGCCGACGCCTTCCTGGGTGGCGGCTCCGCCCCCGAGGCTCCCGTCCCCGGCGAGGCGCTCGCCCTCCCCGGCGACCCCGAGCTCCTGGCGTGCCTGCGGCGG
>DATNKQ010000568.1:0-2453 GCA_035603315.1 Thermoanaerobaculia bacterium | reverse complement strand
CACCACCCGGAGCGGGGGCTGATCTCGCCGGCCGAGTTCATCGCCATCGCCGAGGAGACGCGGCTCATCCTGCCGCTCGGCGAATGGGTGCTGCGGAACGCCTGCCGGCAGGCGCGGCGCTGGCAGGCCGGCGGCGGTCCGCGCCTGCGGGTGGCGGTCAACCTCTCGGCGCTGCAGCTGCGCCAGCGCAACCTCGCGAGCACCGTCCGCGCCGTGCTGGAGGAGAGCGGCCTCGATCCCGGCTATCTGATGCTGGAGATCACGGAGAGCGCCGCGATGCTCAACGCCGAGCTGACGATCGAGGTGCTGGCGGAGCTGCGCGACATGGGGCTCCGCATCGCCATCGACGATTTCGGCACCGGGCACGCCTCGCTCTCCTACCTCAAGCTTTTCCCCATCGACGCCCTGAAGATAGACCGCGGCTTCGTCTCCGACATGGAGGCGAGCCCGGAGGGGGCCGCCATCATCAACGCCATCATCGGGCTCGGCCACGGGCTCGGCCTGGCGGTCATCGCCGAAGGGGTCGAGAGCGAGACCCAGCTCCTCCTGCTCGCCGCTCGCGGCTGCGACGAGTACCAGGGCTTCCTCGTCAGCACCCCCATAGCCCCCACCTTCGTGCCCGGCTTCCTCGGCTGGCCGGCCCAGCGCACCGGGGTGGTTTGAGGGGAGAGCAGTGCTAGTCTCCGCGGCGAAGCGCTGCCGCTCCCAACCCCGAGGATCCGCCGGATGAGACCGTTCCCACGCCTCGCTCCGCCGCTCGCCGCCGTCGCCTTCGTCGCCCTGGTCGCCCGGGCCGGGGCCGGCGCGTCCCTCGCCGACCCGCGCGAGACGCACCTGGCGGAGGTCGTCCAGCTCACCCATGGCGGGCAGAACGCCGAGGCCTACTGGTCGCCCGACGGCCGCCAGCTCATCTTCCAATCGACCCGCCCGCCCTACTCGTGCGACCAGATCTTCCGCATGCCGGCCGACGCTCCCGGCCTGCCGGTCCTCGTCTCGACCGGCAAGGGGAGGACCACCTGCTCGTACTTCACGCCCGACGGCAGCCGCGTCCTCTACTCGTCCACCCACGGGGCGGGCGACGCCTGCCCGCCGCCCGCCGACCGCTCGCAGGGCTACGTCTGGGCGGTCTACCCGAGCTATGAGATCTACACAGCGAAGCCGGACGGCAGCGACCTCCGGCGGCTGACGGAGAACTCCGCCTACGACGCCGAGACGACCGTCTGTCCCCTGGACGGCTCGCTCATCTTCACCTCCGACCGCGACGGCGACCTCGAGCTCTACCGCATGGACGCCGACGGCAGGAACGTCAAGCGGCTCACCAACGCGCCCGGCTACGACGGCGGCGCCTACTTCTCTCCCGACTGCAAGCAGATCGTCTGGCGCGCCTCGCGGCCGGAAGGAGCGGAGCTCGAGGACTACAAGAAGCTCCTGGCGCGCGGCCTGGTGCGGCCCGGGAAGCTGGAGATCTGGATCGCTGACGCCGACGGCGGCGAGGCGCGCCAGCTCACCTACCTGAACGCGGCTTCCTTCGCCCCCTCGTTTTTTCCCGACGGCAAGCGGGTGATCTTCGCCTCCAACTACGGCGATCCCGCGGAGCGCGAGTTCGAGCTCTGGGCGGTGAACACGGACGGCAGCGGCCTCGAGCGGATCACCTACTCCGCCGGCTTCGACGGCTTCCCCATGTTCTCGCCCGACGGCACGCGGCTGGCCTTCGCCTCCAACCGCAACAACGGCGCACCGCACGAGACCAACGTCTTCGTGGCGCGCTGGAAGGAGAGCGGCGCGCCGGCGGCGCCGGCTGCGGAGACGGCGGGGGCCGGGCGCTTCGCCGCCGACGTGCGCTGGCTGGCCGACGACGCCCGCGAGGGGCGCGGGGTCGGCACCGCGGGCCTGGCGGCGGCGCAGCAGTGGCTGGCCGACGCCTTCCGGGCCGCCGGGCTCGCGCCCGCCGGCGACGGCGGGACCTACTTCCAGACCTTCGACGTGCCGGTGGCGGTGGCCGTCGAGGCGGCGACGGCGGTCGAGATCGACGGCAGGCCGCTCGACCGCACCGCCTTCCAGCCTGCCGGGTTCTCGGCCTCGGGGCAGGCCCGGGGGCCGGTCGTCGCGGCCGGCTGGGGGATCGCCGCGCCGGAGCTGGGGGTCGACGACTACCAGGGGCTGGACGTGCGCGGCAAGGTCGTCGCCGTCCGCCGTTTCACCCCGCGGACGACGCCGGACGGCAAGGCCTTCGCGGGGGCCGCCGAGCAGCGCTACGGCGACCTCCGCTACAAGGCGTACACGGCGCGCGAGCATGGGGCCGCCGGGCTCATCGTCGTCGACCTGCCAGCCGCCAAGCCCGGCGAGGCGCTGCCGGAAGACGCGCCGCTGCCCAAGCCGGTGCTCGACGCGGCGGTGGGGCAGGGGGGCGACGCCGGCATCCCGGTGGCGCTCGTCCGCCGCGCCGAAGGTGA
>DATNKQ010000567.1:0-7934 GCA_035603315.1 Thermoanaerobaculia bacterium | reverse complement strand
TCTACGAGCTGCCAGTAGAAGACGAGCGGAGCGACGTCGAAGCAGATGCCGGCGCCGAGGTAGAGCAGGCGCGAGCCGAGAAACGCTGCGCCGAGGAAGAGGATCTCCCGGCGCTCGAGCGGCGCCGTCGTTGCTCTGGGGGCCGGGTTCATTCCGTGCTGGGATCGGGCTCTCTCCTCATCTCCATCAGGAAGAGCGCGATCAGGAGGGCCAGGAGGGCGGGAACGATGGCGCCGGTGACGAGGATCGCGCGCGCTTCCGAGCCGCCGAGGTGAAGGATGGCTCCTCGGATCAGCTCCGTGCGGGTGAGCGCGGCGGCGAGCGCGGCGAGCCCGGCGACCGGCAGGAGGGAGCGGCGCCGGAGATAGGAAGCGCTCAGGAGGCTGAGCCCCGGGAACTGGCAGAGCTGGTAGTGGTACCAGGCGATGGGCGAGGCGAAGGTGGCGAGAGCGGTCAGGGCGGACAGCGCGAAGAGCCGGTTGCGGGGCTCCGCGAGGCTGGTCCGGGAAGCGCGGTGGAGCAAAGCCCCGAGACCGAGCGCCAGCGACAGGACCGCCACGCCGACCGACAGGCCCTGGCGCCAGGGCGCCAGGTGGAGCTGCTCGGGGTTGTTCCCAACCTCCCAATCGAGAGGAAGCGCTGCATCCTTCGGGCGGAGAGGGTAGGTGGCGCGCAGCGCCGCCGCCGGCAGCGACAGGTTGAGGGGCGCCGGCGTTCCCCGCCAGTATCCCGTGCTGGTGGGCAGGTGGGGAGGGGCGGAAAGGACGGTGAGAAGAATCCAGGGCGCGAGCAACGAGAGGGAAGCGACGCCGAGCCCCAGGGCCAGCGCCCGGCGCCGCCGGGGCGCCAGGTCGGTGGCGAGGAGGAGGCCGGGCCAGACCTTGAGCCCGGCGGCGAAGCCGAGGGCGGCGGCCGCCCTTGCGGGGCGTGGGTCGTTCTGCCGGAAGGCGACGGCGAGGAGGAGGAGCAGGAGCGGGTTGATCTGCCCGAGGGAGAGGTTCTCCGGCGCGGTGCCGCCCAGCGCCCAGACCATGGCGATCGCCGCCAGGGCCGCGAGGTCGCGGCCGAAGGGCCGCCAGAGGCAGACCGCCGCGCCGAGCAGGCAGGCCTGGCTGACGAGGAACCATGCCATCCGCGCTGCGTCGAGGGGCAGGAGCGCCAAAGGAGCGAAAAGGATGGGAAGGAGGGGCGGGTAGTCGAAGGCGTACGCGAAGGGGCTCTGCCCGACGAGGAGCGCCGCAGCGGCGCGGTGGTAGTAGCCGAAGTCCCCGGGCGAGCTGAACAGGTGGGGCCAGACGACGACGCCGGTGCGGTAGAGATAGATGCCGAGGCAGGGAACTCCCACCAGCCAGGCCGCGCGCCGGTTCGGCATTGGCGGCGGATGTTAGCTGAAGCGGAGAAGGCCGCGCCAGGTTGGACGAGAAGAGTCGCCGCTCAGGAGCGCGGGCGGAAAGGCAGCGCGGGGTTGCGGCGAGCGCGCAGCAGGTAGGAGCCGATTTCGCGGATCAGCTCCAGATTGACGCGGTCCATCTCGACCGCCCTCTCGAATGCCAGCAGAGCGGAGATGGCATGCCGGTGAACTTCCTGTTCCACGAAGACGGGGAGCATCTCCTGGACGAGCCCTCGAACCTCCGCGGTCCTGCCCGTCTGGAGGAACAGCGAGGCGAGGTCGAGCGTCGCCATGGCAGCCTCGTAGCTCAAGCCCTCTTCCACGGAGCGCTTCCGCACCGCCAGTAGCGCCCCTTCCGCTTCAAGATGGCGACCGAGGCCGGCGGCGATCCGGGCCTCCAGCCAGGCAAGGCGGAGCCCAGTCCAGTCGTCGGGGAACTCCCGGTAGCTGTGCCGGAAAGCGGCCAGCTCGGCGCGCGCGTCCCCGGCACGGCCGCTGTCGTTGAGGAACCACACGAGATTGTGCCGCGCGATCAGCGCCAGGCGAGGCTCGCGTTCGAGCTCGATCCGCGAAAGACCTTCGCGGATCACCGCGATGGCCACCTCGAAGCGCCCCGCATAGCCTTCGACGACCCCCTTGCTGATCATCGCCCTGCCCATGCGCTGCGGCTCGTTGACGTCGCTGTAGATGTCGATCACCCGGTCGAGGAGCTCCGCGGCATCTTCGAACCGGCCCTGGTCGGACAGGAGCGAAGCCTTGAGGTCGAGGATGCGCGCCTCCTCCAGGGGGTCGGCGGAACCCTCCTCGACCAGCCGTTCGGCGATCTCGATCGCCTCCCCGCACCCGGCGAGGTCGGAGTTGATGCGCCGGGCGTTGCCCAGGTAGGCCCAAGCGCGGGCTTTCAGGTCCTGCACCACGGAGGCCCCATAGGTGGCGGCGTCCAACCGGTCGGCCACCGCGATCGCCAGCTCCGCGAGCTCGATGGCGCCTGCCCGGTCGGCGAATCCGGCGTCGAAGCTGCGGTCGATCAGCAGGTCGCAGAGGGCGAGGGTCTGGAAGTCAGAGCTGGCGCGGACGGCAGCCTGCCGCTCCGCCGGGGAGCCGGCCAGGAGCTCGACGAGGAGGCGTGGCGCCGCCTCCCGCTCGCGCTGGATGGCCATCAGCCGCTGCTCCAAGCGCTCGAAGGCGATGGTGAGGACCGGAGTCTCCTCTCCCACGCCTTCGTCGGCGTCGTCGATGTCCAAGCGCGCCGCCCCGAAATCGGCGAGCTCGCAACCGGTGGTGGCCAGAAATGCGTCATCGAGCACGGGAAGGAGGCGGTCCACGTCCCGCTGGCAGGCCCGGCATCCTGACCGTAGATGGTCCTCGACCTTCCGCGACTCGTGAGCGAAGAGGTCGCCGCGGACGAAGCGCTCGAGGGTCAGGCGGCCAGGGTGGTACTCGGGCATCTCTCCCTCCTGCAGAAGCGCCCGCGAGCCGGCGCCCACGACGAAATCAGATCGGCCGCACGATCCGGCCCTACTCTATTAAGTTGCTTCAAGGGCTAAAAAAGTGACACCGGCGCCCGAAAACGCCGGTGTCGGCAGACGTCTAGTGTTGGGCCATCGGTCGGGTATCAGTGGCCGCCGTTCGGGTCCATGGCGCCGCCGGAGGCGAGAAATAGGCTGATCAGGAAGGACAGGAACCCATTCCCCACCTGGTGGCGAGGGGCATCCCGCTGCTCGGCGGGGAAGGCCTGGGAGGCGGGTGCGGTCGAGAGGAACAGGGCGAAGACGGTGGAGGCGGCGAGAAGACGAAGCGCATAGCGGGGCATGTGAGTCTCTCCCTCAGGGCAGGTCATCCTCCCGGCCACAAGCGGCCGTTCGCGCCTGCCGCTCATCAGATGAGTCCGGCGAAGCGGCCAAACCGTGACACTTACGGTTTGCCGTGCTGGATTAGCGATCCGCGGTAATTCCGATCGCTAGTCTACGCCTGGAGGGTCTCAGGGGAACTGCGACGGGCTCATGCCGATGTCGACGATGCTGCAGCCCTGGCGGATGGGAATGCTCCGCCGGCGGGCCTCCTCGACCACCTTCTGGTCGGCTGCGCCGGGGTTCAGCCAGACCTCCCGGGCCCCCTTCTCGGCAATGTCGGGGAGCACCTCCAAGGTGACCGGCGGCGGCAGGTAGACGCTGATGCGGTCGAGCTCTGCCGGTACATCGCGCACACTGGCGAAGGCCGGCAGCCCTTCGACCGCCTGCTCGCGCGGGTTGACGGGGAAGACCTGATAGCCCGCGGCCAGATAGGCGCGGACGCATTTGTTGCCGAACTTGCCGCGGTCGGCGGAAGCCCCGATGACGGCGATCGTTTTCACGCGCGCATCCTAGCGCACCACCAGCCGGTCGTCGCCGACCCGCCGGGTGGCCCCCGTCGAGTCGAGGTGCTCGAGCAGCGGGATGGCCCACTTGCGGGAGAGGCCGAAGCGGTCCTTGAAATCGGCGACGGAGAAGCGCTCCCAGGCGCTCTTGCGGATGGTGTCGCGAAGCTCCTGGAGGGCCGCCGCCGCCAGCACGAGGCCGCTCGGCAGGCGGACGAGCTGGCCGCGCGTCACCAGGTGGCGGACGACGCCGTCGAGGATCTGCGGCTTGGCGCCGAGCTCGGCCTGGAGCTCTCCCGGCGCGGGCGGGGTGAGCCCGGCGCGCACGAAGCGGTCGAGCACGGCGGTGGCCAGGCGCGACTCCTCGCCCGTCAGCTCGGGGGAGCGGCCGGGGAGCGTCACCTGGTCGCCCCGGGCGACGAGAATCTTCTGCGCCTCGAGCCAGGCGAGGTAGACGTCAGCCAGGTCGGCGGCGCGGCCGCGCAGGATGCGGCGGACCGCCTCGGCCTTGGGGATGGCCACCGCCAGGCGGTCCTTCTGGAAGTACTCCTTGAGGACGCGGCGGGCACGCTCGGCGACCCGCTGGTAGGCGGCGGGGGTGATCCACCGCCGGCCGTGGCCGAGACCCTCGGGGACCTCCAGGAGCCGCTGCGTGCCGGCCAGGCGGTGGAGCGCCGCCGCCACCGGCGGCGCGGCGCTCCCCAGCCGCCGCGCCAGCTCCGGCGCCTCGACGCCGCGCTCCGCCGCCGCCTGGACCCAGAAGACGAGCGTCCCGTCGAGGTCGTCCGGCAGGACCGCCAGCGCCGCGGCCAGGGCGGCGCCCCGCTGCCGCCGCCAGAGGGGGTCGAGGATCTCGCCGCCGCCGAGCGTCGTCGCCGGCGAGGGGCGCCGGATCACGTAGCGGTCTCCCCGCGCCGCCACCACCGGCGCGGCCAGGCGGATCTCGACCAGGCCGCTCTCGCCCGGCTCGAGCGTCGCCTCGCCTGCGGTGCCCTCCGCGCCGTCTGGGTCCGGCGCGGTGAGCGGCCGCAGGCGCCCCACCGCCTCGCTGGCGAAGAGGTGGAGGCGGACGGGCACGAAGCCGCGGACCGGCCCCGGGGCGTCCGCCAGCAGGGTGAACCGCGCCGCCAGGCGGGTGGTCGCCGCGAAGGCCCCCGGCTTCCCCAGCTGCACGCCGCGCCCGAGATCCTCGAGCGCCGGACCGGTGAGCTGGAGCGAAGTGCGCTCGCCCGCCCGCGCCACCTCGCGCGCCTGCCCGTGCACCTGGATGCTGCGCACCCTCGCGGCGCCGCCCTTGGGCAGGATCTCCAAGGTGTCGCCGGCCCGCACCTCGCCGCTCGCCAGGGTGCCGGTGACCACCACCCCGAGTCCGCGGAGATGGAAGGCGCGGTCGACGGGGAGCCGCGCCGGGCGATCGGGCTCGTCGGCGGCTCGGTATTGGAGGGCGAGCCGCAGGAGGGCCGCGCGCAGCTCCGGGATTCCCTCGCCGGTGACGCTCGAGACCGGCAGGATGGGCGCACCGGCGAAGGGAGTGCCGGCGAGGAGCTCCTCCACCTCCATCTGGGCCAGCTCGACGAGATCGGAGGAGACGAGGTCGGTCTTCGTCAGCGCCACGATGCCGGCGGGGATGCCCAGCAGCGAGCAGACGGCCAGGTGCTCGCGCGTCTGCGGCTTCACCCCCTCGTCGGCCGCCACCACCAGCAGCAGGATGCGGATGCCGCCCAGGCCGGCCAGGGCGTTGCGCAGGAAGCGCTCGTGGCCGGGGACGTCGACGAAGCCGATCTGCAGGTCGTCCTCTTCCAGGTGGGCGAAGCCGATGTCGATGGTGATGCCGCGGGCCTTCTCCTCCGCCCAGCGGTCGCAGTCGATGCCGGTCAGGGCGAAGACCAGGCTGGTCTTGCCGTGATCGATGTGGCCGGCGGTGCCGACGATGACCCGTCCCGCCATCAGCGCGGCTTCGCCAGCACCTCGCGCGCCACCCGGCTGACCATCGCGCCGTCGGCGGCGGCGCCCAAGCGGGCCAGCACCTCCTTCATCACCTGGCCCATGGCGGCCGGCCCCGAGAGGCCGCGCTCGGCCACCACGGCCTCGACGGCGGCGCGCACCTGCCCCTCGTCGGCCTGCGCCGGCAGGTAGGCGGCGAGGAGCTTGCCCTCGCGCTCCTCCTTGTCGGCGAGCTCGGGCCGCTCCCCCCGGCGGAACTGCTCCGCCGCCTCGTCGCGCTGCTTGATGGCCTTGCGGGTGAGGCTTGCGAAGGTCGCCTCGTCCACCTCCGCGCCGCGCTTGATGCGCTCGTTCTTGACCTCGGTCAGGAGCATCCGCAAGGTCCCCACGAGCTCCTTCTCGCCCGCCTTCATCGCCGTCTTCAGGTCCGCCTCGATCCGCTGCTGGGGTGTCGTCGTCATCCTTCGATTATTCCACGGCGCCGCCGTCAGGGCGGCGGGGTCTTGCCCGCCTCCGTCAGGATCTCGACCACCCGGCGGGTCCGACGGCGCACCTCCTGCCAGGCCTCCTCGACCGCCGCCCCCGGCTGCACCTGGGCGATGAGCCGATTGACCCGCTGCCCGTTCAGGCCGAGCTGATGGGCATGGCGCTGGAAGGCCGCCCGGCGATCCTCGGCGGCGCCCGTCCCGCCGCTCTCCGGCGGCAACCGTTTCGGCCAAGTGGAGAGCCCCTGGTCGACGCGGTTGCTGAAGCGCTTGGCCCCCTCAAGCATGGCGGCGAGCAGCGTCTGGAGCTGCTGCTCGCCCGCCGTCAGCTCCTGCCCGTTGGCCTTCTTCTGCTGCACGAGCTGGCCGTAGGTCTGCGCCAGGCGGTCGGTGGCCCCTTCGAGCTGGGCGGCGGCGCGGCCCAGCTCCTGGAGCTCGGAGCTGGTCAAGGGCGGGCCGGCGGGGCTCTCCGTAGAGGGAGAGGCGGCGGCGGCGGTGTGCGGCTCGGCGGGAGGAGGAGCCGCCGTTTGGGGGGCTTCGCCGGCGGCCGCGGGTGCGGCAGCAGCCGATGGGGCGAGGCGCGCGGGGCGCGGGCGCGACGGCGCCACGGGCGCCGTCTCCGGCAGCGTGCGGACCATCTCGCTCGGCAGGGTGGGCGGTGGCTGGGGCTGCGGAGCAGCCGCCTGCCGGGGCGGCGGAGGAGGAGGAAGCGTGCGCGCCGGTGCCGGCGTCGGCTTGGGAGAGACGGGAGGGCGCTCTCTCTGCCCGCGCGCCGCCCAGACGCCGATGACGAGGGCGATGAGCAGGGCGGCGAGGCCGGCCGCCCAGGCCAGGCTGCGGGGTCGGCCGACGGCGGGCAGGCCGTAGGAGCCGGCGGCGGTGGCCGCCGGCCGATCGGATGCCGCCGATGCTGCGGCTGAGGCGGCGCTTCGCAGACCGGAGCTCGGCTTGGCGAGAGTGGGCAGGGCGGCGATCTCGCGGGTCCCGGGGCCGGCGGTCGCCAGGAAGGCACGGAACTGCTCCGCGGTCTGGAAGCGGTCGGCGGGGCTCTTCGCCAGGGCCCGCAGCACGGCGCGGTCGATCCACGCCGGCAGACCGGGCATCAGCGAGCCGGGAGGCGGCGGCGCGTCCTCGACCTGGGCGCGGATGATCTCGTACTCGCTCTCGCTGCTGAACGGGACGCGGCCGGTGAGCATCTCGAAGAGCACGGTGCCCAGGCCGTAGACGTCGGAGCGCCGGTCCGCCTCCTCGCCGCGCAGCTGCTCCGGCGGCATGTAGCGCAGGGTGCCCATCATGAGGCCGGTACGGGTGAGGCGGTCGCTGCCGACCGCCCGCGCGATCCCGAAGTCCATGACCTTGATGGCGCCCTCGTCGGTGATCATCAGGTTGTCGGGCTTGAGGTCGCGGTGGATGATCCCCAGGCGATGGACCTGTTCGATCCCCTCCAAGGCGTTCAAGAAGAGCGGCACAGCGCGCTCCCAGGGCACGGCGCCGGCGTTTCTTATGACCTGGGCGAGGCTCGTCCCGCGCACGAACTCCATGGCCAGGAAGAGCTCGTCGCCATCCTGGAAGAAGCTGTAGATGGTGGCGATCGCCGGATGGTTGATGCGGGCGAGCGTCTTCGCCTCGGAGCGGAAGCGCTCGATGATGTGGGACTCGCGCGCGAGCTCAGGGCGCACCGCCTTCAGCGCCACCTCGCGGTCGAGCATGACGTCCACGGCCCGGTAGACGGTCCCCATGCCGCCCTCGCCGACGCGCT
>DATNKQ010000542.1:0-3977 GCA_035603315.1 Thermoanaerobaculia bacterium | reverse complement strand
CTCCGGGAGAGGAGGGCACGTCGGCAGGCGAAAGCGTGCCGACCCGCCTGCAGCGTGTGGGCGACGTCGGCGAGCTCCTGCTCGGGATGGGTACGCAGATGGGCTGCCAGACGGTCGGTGGCGCGCTCGAGGGCCGGCTCGGTGCGCGCCGACAGGAGGAGCAGCTGCCAGCTTTCCGCCAGGGACGCCCGGCGCGGCGCCGCCGGCGCCTCCTCGAGCACCACGTGGACGTTGGTGCCGCCGATGCCGAACGAGCTCACGCCCGCCCGGCGCGGCCCGGCGGATCGCCATTCGGCGAGCGTGGTGTTGACGTGGAACGGGCTGTCGCTCCAGTCAATGCGCGAGCTCGGCGTGGTGAAGTGCAGGCTGGGGGGGATCTGCCGGTGGGCCAGCGCCAGCACCGTCTTGATGAAACCGGCCACCCCGGCCGCTGCGTCGAGGTGGCCGATGTTGGTCTTGACCGAGCCCAAGGCGCAGGGCTCGCGCCGCGTGGCGCCTCCGCGGAAGACCCGGCGCAGCGCCGCCATCTCGATGGGATCGCCAAGCGGCGTGCCGGTCCCATGGGCCTCGACGTAGCCGACGCTCTCCGAGTCGACGCCGGCCAGGGCCAGCGCCTGCGCGATGACCTTCGACTGTCCCAGGACGCTGGGCGCCGTGAAGCCGACTTTGGTCGAGCCGTCGTTGTTCATCGCCGAGCCCAGGATCACCGCCCAGATGGGGTCGCCGTCCGCCAGCGCATCCTCCAGCCGGCGCAGCACGACCACTCCAGCGCCGCTGCCGCCGACCGTTCCCTCTGCGCGCTCGTCGAAGGCCCGGCAACGGCCGTCGGGAGAAGCGATGGCTCCCTTCTGGTAAAGGTAGCCGTGCACCTGCGGTACCTTGATCGAAACGCCGCCGGCCAGCGCCACGTCGCACTGATAACCGAGCACGCTCTGGCAGGCGAGGTGAATGGCGGAGAGGGAGGTCGAGCAGGCCGTCTGCACGTTGACGCTCGGTCCCTGCAGGTTCAGCTTGTAGGAGATCAGGGTGACCAGGAAGTCCTTTTCGCTGGCCAGGGCCACCTGATCGAAGCCCGCCGCGGTGAGGACGGCAGGGTTGGTGAGCAGGTTGCTGAACAGGTAGGTCGCGCTGCTGACGCCGGCGAACACGCCGACCGGACCCGGCGGCCGGGCGGGATCGTAGCCGGCGTGCTCCATCGCCTCCCAGGCACACTCGAGCAGCAGGCGCTTCTGGGGGTCGAGGAGCTCCGCTTCCCGCGGCGTCATGCCGAAGAAGGCGGCGTCGAAGTCCTCGATCCCCGAGAGAGCGCCGTGAGCCTTCACGAAGTCCGGGCGCTCCAGGGTGGCGCGGGCGACGCCGGCGGCCGCCAGCTCCTCGTCGGTGAAGAAGGAGATGCACTCGACGCCGTCGCGCAGGTTGGCCCAGAACTCCTCGAGGTTGGCGGACTTCGGGAAGCGGGCCGCCATGCCGACGACCGCGACGGCGTCGGCCATTTCGCCGGTCATCGCTTGACCTCCGCCTCGCGCAGCGCCCGCTGCTTGGCCTTCTGCCGCCCGCGGGCGGCGATCTGGAGCCGCGCCCGCGCCTCCTCGTCGTCGAACCCCGCCGCCGCCCCCCGGTCCGCCAGGTGCCGCCCCAGGGAGCGGACGCTGGGATAGGTGAACAGATCGACGATCGGGATCTCCCGGCCGATCGCCTCGATGAGCCGGCCGTGCACCTTCATCATCAGCAGCGAGTGACCGCCCAGATCGAAGAAGTTGTCGTCGACGCTCACCCGCTCGACCTGCAGCGCCTCTTGCCAGATGCGCACAATAGTGCGCTCGAGATCGGTCTCCGGCGCGGTGAAGGCGGTCTCCCTGCCGGCGCCCGCCGGCGGGGGCGCCGGCAGGGCCTCGCGGTCGATCTTGCCGTTGGCGGTGACCGGCAGCGCCGCCAGACGCACGAAAGCGGAGGGAACCATGTAGGAAGGCAGCTTCGCACGCAGGAGGGCGGAGAGGGCGGCGACGTCGACGGCCTCCCTGGCCACGAAGTAGGCCACCAGGCGCGGGCTCCCGGCAGCCTCGTCGCGCATCACCACGGCGGCCTCCGCCACCCCCGGATAACGCCCCAGGAGCGCCTCGATCTCGCCCAGCTCGACACGCAGCCCGCGGATCTTGACCTGACGATCGAAGCGCCCCAGCAGCTCGATCACACCGTCGGGCCGGAAGCGGGACCGGTCGCCGGTGCGGTAGAGGCGATCCCCCGGCACGGCGGCGAAGGGGTCGGGGATGAAGACCTCGGCGGTCAGGTCGGGGCGGCCGAGATAGCCGCGAGCGAGACCGTCGCCGCCCACGCACAACTCCCCCGGCAGCCCGATCGGCACCGGCTCCAGGGCGGCGTCGAGCAGGAAGACCCGCTTGCCGGCGATCGGCCGGCCGACCGGCACGCGCCCGCCGCCCATCTCCCGCCGGCAGTCCCAGCAGGCGATGTCGATGCAGGCCTCGGTCGGTCCGTAGATGTTGTAGAGACCGGTGCCGCCGAGGGCGGCGACGCCGCGGTCCTTGAGCTCCGGCGGGAAGGCCTCGCCGCCGACGAAGAGGCAGCGCAACGCCAGCGCCTGCGCGAAAGCCTGCCGCTCGAGGAGGACCTGCAAGAGCGAGGGCGGGAAATCGGCGATGGTGATCCGGTGGTCGCGGATCAACTGGCCGAGATAGCCGACGTCCTGCTGGCGGTCCGGCGACACCAGGATCAGCCGCGCTCCCGCCAGCAGCGCGCCGAAGATCTGCCATACCGAGGGGTCGAAGGTAAAGGGGATGCTCTGCAGGACCCGATCGCGCGGTCCCAGCGCGTACTCCTGCAGCCGCCAGACGAGAGTCGCGCAGGCGCCGCCGTGAGGCACCATCACCCCCTTCGGCTGCCCGGTCGAGCCCGAGGTGTAGAGGACATAGGCGAGGTCGAGCTCGGTCGCGCCGGCGACGTCCGCCATCCTCGACGGTTCCAAGAGGGGCTCCGGGAGTTCCGAGTCGAGCAGGACGACGGCGTTGAGGCCTGCCGGCAGCGCCTGCCGCCAGCGCTCTTGGGTGAGCACAACGCCGGCCCGGGCGTCCTCGAGCATCCAGGCCAGGCGGTCTCCTGGCAGCGCCGGGTCGAGTGGCAGGTAGGCGCCGCCGGCCATGAGGATGCCGAGCATGCCAATGACGAGCTCCGGTGAGCGCTCGGCGCACAGGCCGACGATGACGCCGGGCCTCACTCCGGCCGCCCGCAAGCGGCCGCCGAGGGCGGCGGCCCTCCGGGCGAGCTCGCCATAGGTCATCTCGCCGCGTTCCCAGACCAGGGCGACGCTGTCCGGGGCGAGCGCCGCCCGAGCGCCGAACCGCTCGTGCAGCGTGGCTCCGGTGGGCAGCTCGAGTCTCTCTCCCTGCCATTCGCGGAGCAGCTGATGGCGTTCGGCGGTGCTCCACAGCGGCAGCCGCGACAGCGGGAGGTCGGGGGCGGCGATGGCGCCCGCGAGCAGGGCCTCGAAGTGGCCGAGCAGGCGCTGGGCGGTCGCGGCCTCGAAAAGATCGGGGTTGTAGTCGAGCATGGCGGGCAGGCCGCGGCCGCCGGTCAGGATGCCCATCGTCAGGTCGAAGGCGGCTGGCGCTCCGGTGCGCCCGAGAGGCTCCGCGCGGAGGCCGGGCAGCGCCAGCTCCGGTCCCTGCCGGTTCTCCACCACCAGCATCGCCTGCACCAGCGGCTGGCGGCTGAGGTCCCGCCGCGGCTGCAGCTCTTCGACCAGCTTCTCGAACGGGACGTCCTGGAAGGTATAGGCGCCGAGCGCCGCCTCGCGGACGCGGTCGGCGAGCCGCTCGAAGCCGGGATCGCCGGCAAGATCGAGGCGGAGGGCAAGGCTGTTGACGAAGAATCCGATGAGGTTCTCGAGCTCGGTGCGGCCGCGATTGGCGGCGGGCGTGCCCACCACCATGTCGTCCTGGCCGGAGTAGCGGTGGAGCAGCGCC
>DATNKQ010000531.1:0-4421 GCA_035603315.1 Thermoanaerobaculia bacterium | reverse complement strand
TCGCCGCGCCTCCAGGCGTCGAGATCGGCCTTGAGCTCGCCTGCCGTCTGGTAGCGCCGCTCGGGCTCGAAGGCCAGGCTCTTGTGGAGGATTCTCTTCAGCCGCGGCGACAGGCCGTCCGGCAGCGGCGCCGGCGGCTGGCCGCCGCGGATGGCCCGCTCCACCTCCTCGGGCTCGCCGGCGTAGGGAGGGTGGCCGGCGACCATGACGTAGAGCACGACGCCCGCCGCCCAGAGGTCGGAGCGGCCGTCCACCACCCCACGCTCGAGGCGTTCCGGAGGAGTGTAGGGAAGGCTGCCGAAGAGGTTGCGGGTGAAGGCGCGGGCGTGGGAGAGGCGCTTGGCGATCCCGAAGTCCAGGATCCGCACGCGGTCGCCCTGTAGGCGGATGTTCTCCGGCTTGATGTCGCCGTGGACGATGCCGACGACGGTCTGGCCGCCGATCTCGGCGCGGAACGTGTGGCTGATCTCGAGGAGGTCGCAGAGCTGACGCGCGATGTCGGCCGCCCGCGGCTCGGGGAGCGGGCCCTCGCCCAGGAGCTTCGAGAGGTCGATGCCCTCCACGTACTCCATGACGACGTAGAAGTAGCGGTCGAGGATGCCGTGGTCGTAGACGGCAGCGACCTGGGGGGCGACGGCGGAGAGCTGTTCCTGGAGCGAAACGCCGCTGCGCTCCGCCTCCAGCATGTCGGGGTCGGCGGTGGCGGTTTCCACCAGCTTGAGCGCCACCAGCGAGGCGCGCTCGGGGTCCCAGGCGAGGTAGACGTCGCCGATGGCGCCCCGCCCCAAGGGCTCGCGCACCTCGAAGCGCCCGACCGCGCGGCTGGTCAGCATGGCGGCATCCCGGTTCCTGCGCGCGCCGGGCCGGTCATCCGCCGGGCCTCGGCGGCATCGAACGGCGAGGAGGTGCGGCGTGTGCGGCGGGTCTTGGCGCGGAGGCCGGCGTCACGGCGGCCGGCTCGGGGCCGCGCACTGCCTGCGCGCGGCTCAGGACGGTGACGGTCCCGTTGGCCGCCGTCGCGCCGAAGGAGTTCCAGCGGAAGATCTCGTCCCCACCCTCGATCGCCGCCGTGCGGACCGGCGGCCCGGCGTTGTCGAGGAAGCGGTTCTCGATCAGCACCGGACGGCAGCCGGCGCCGATCTCGACGCCGGGACGAGGGCCGCCGCCGGCCCCCGCGCCGTTGCCGCTGACGAGGTTGAAGAGGAGGCGCGGCGCCGCGCGGTCCGCGACGGCGATGGCGGCGCCGGGATTGCCGTGGAGGCTGGAGAAGCTCAGGGTGGAGCGGTCCGCGCCGGCGATCTCGACGGCCGCTACCGTGGCGCCCGAGATCTCCAAGCCTTCGACTTCCACCGCCGAGTCGGCGAGCCGGAGGCCGACGGCAAGCGGCGCCCCCGCTTCGCCCGCGCCGGCAGTGCCGCCGGCGATGCGGAAGCCGGCGAAGCGGCCGCCCTGGACCCCTTCGGCGATCACCGCCGGCGCGGCGGGGCTGTCCGGTGGGCCGGCCGGCGGCACGAGGACGGCGCCGCGGGGGACGACGGAGACCAGGCTCACGCCATCTCGCAGGCGGATGCGCTCCCGGTACTCGCCGGGCGCCACCTCGACCGTCTGCCCCGGCCGCGCCCGCTCCAACGCCTCGCCGAGGGTGCCGCCGCCGGGCGCCACCTGCAGGGTCTCCGCGACCGGCCCCCCTCCGCCGCGGAGGCGGTTCAGGAGATCGGAGTCGGGGGCGAAGGCGGCGAGCGCCACGACGGCGGCCAGGCCCGCGAGGAAGCCGTAGAGCAGGAACGCGGCCCGACCGGTCATCGCGGCGCGCAGGCGCTCGCCGCCCCTCGCCCGCGCCCGCGCGGCGCCATAGGGCGACACCGATGCCTGCGATGACGACCGCGCCGGCACGCCGCGGGCGAACCGCTCGCCGGCGACGAGGACGGCGGAGATGTTGTCCTTGCCGCCGGCCGCGTTGGCGGCGGCGATCAGCTCGTGGACTGCCGCCTCCGGGTCGGCGGCGTTTCCCTCCACCGCCGCCCGGATCTCCTGGGCGGTAAGGAGGTCGGAGAGGCCGTCGCTGCAGAGGAGGAGGGCGGCGTCGGGAGCGAGCCGCAGGCGGTCGATCTCCACGAACCCTGGCTCGTCGGGCTCGTGCGGCGCCGAACCGACGTCGCGGAAGATCTCGTTGCGCCGCGGGTGCCGCATGGCGTCGGCCTCGGAGATCTCCCCCGCGTCCTCGCGCTCGCCCACCGGCGAGTGGTCGCGGGTCACCTTGCGGATCTCGCCCCGGCGCAGGAGGTAGAGGCGGCTGTCGCCGACGTGCCCGACCGTCACCTCCGCGTCCCGGCCGCCTTCGACGACCGCCACCGTCAGCACGCAGGCCATGCCGGCGAGGCGGGGCTCGGCCCGCGCCCTCTCGTAGATCTGGCGGTTGGCGAGCGCGATGGCCTCGCGGATCAGCCGCTCGGCGTCGGTGGTGCGGCGGGAGAGGCGGGCGCGCAGGACCTCGAGGGCGATCTCGGCAGCCACCTCGCCCGACGACTCGCCGCCGACGCCGTCGATAACGGCGAAGATGCCGCGCTCGGGGTCGGCCAGGACGCGGTCCTCGTTGATCTCCCGCTCCCGCCCCGGATCGCTCAGGGCGGCCGCCTTGAGTTTCGGCGCCACCGTCACTTCCCGCGGGTCCGGTCGGCGGCGGCGAGCCAGACGAAGAGGCAGGCCAGGAGGAGGAGAGCGGCCAGGAAGAGCGTGCGCAGCGCGAAGAGCGTGCTCATGGGCCGGCGCTCCTCTCGAAGTCCAGAGTCATGACCCCGGCGAGGCCGATGCGCGCGCGGTCCGGCAGGTCGGCCCAGCGGTCGAGGTCGCGCACCTCGCCGTCGGCGCTCTCCAGACTCCCCGGCACCGGTCTGCCGTCGACGGTGGTGCCGAGCTTCGAGAGGTCCTTGATGCGGAACTTGCCGTCCGCCGTGCGCTTCAGGCGCGCATGCTCGCGGGAGACGTCCAGGGAGGTCTCCAGCCGCAGGTCGACCCAGACGTCGGCGGCCTCGCGGCCGATGACGATCTCGTCCTTGGTCATGAGATAGGTCTGCGGCCCGCGGTCGTCGGCGAAGGTGATCTTGGCGTAGGCCTGCCGCGGGTCGACGGCCTCCCGCTGGGTCGCCATCTGGCCGAGCCTGCGGGTGGTCGAGATGCGGTAGGTCTTGGCGCCGGCGCCATAGCCGCCGGTGGGGGTCTGGGCGAACTCGGAGATGACCTCGATCTCGCCCGGCTGAAGGGTGCCGTTCGGGTCCTCCTGGAAGCGGATGCTCCATCTGGCCTCGGCGCTCTCGTACCGCATCGTCCCCGGCGGCGCCTCGGGCGCCTTCCTTCCCAGCAGCGAGGCGAGTCGCGCTATCTTCGGCAGGGCGCCGCGGTTGAGCTTCAGGAGCTCGCCGTCCAGCAGCCGCTTGGCCTCCGCCTCGAGTTGGGGAAAGAGGGTCCGCAGGTGGTCGTGGTCGTCGGCATGGAGGTAGACCTGGTAGAGACTGGGGGCGAGCGTCTTCGTCACCAGCGGCTCCAGGCTCTGGCGCATGTTCTCGCCGATGGCGAGGATGACGTCCCGACCGGTAGCGCGCTCGTCCGTCAACGTACCCCTCCCGGGCTCCACAAGATCGCCAGTATAACCGTACGGAAATCGCGCCGCAGGGGTTCAGACGAGGCGATGCGAGAGGCGGCCACGGGGGTCCCCGATCAGCGCGAGGGGGCCGCGGCGGGTCCTGTCGGGGTGCCGTTTCCTGCGCGACGGCACGCGCGGGATCCCTCGGCACCCCGCCACCCGCCGCTCCGTCGAAGCGCTGCGGTACGATCCGTTGCGGTTGGAGACGTCCATGAAGACGATGATTCTCGATCAAGTTGGCGGCCCTCTGAAGGCGGTGGAACGCGAGGATCTCAGGCCGGGGCCTGGGCAGATCCTTCTCGAGGTGCGGGCCTGCGGCGTCTGCCGGACCGACCTGCACGTCTACGACGGCGACCTGACGGAGCCGAAGCTGCCGCTGGTGCTGGGGCACGAGATCGTCGGCCGGGTGGCGGCCTTGGGGGAGGGGACGGCGGATCTGGAGGTAGGGGAGCGCATCGGCGTGCCCTGGCTGGGATGGACGTGCGGCGTCTGTCCCTACTGCCGGTCGGGCCGCGAGAACCTCTGCGATCGCGCGGCCTTCACCGGCTACCAGATCGACGGCGGCTACGCCCAGCTCGCCGTCGCCGACCCCCGCTTCTGCTTCCCGCTGCCGTCGCGCTACTCCGACCTCGAGGCCGCCCCGCTCCTCTGCGCCGGCCTGATCGGCTACCGGGCGTATCGCATGGCGGGGGATGTGCGGCGGATCGGCCTCTACGGCTTCGGCGCGGCGGCGCACCTCATCGCCCAGGTGGCGATCCACGAGGGGCGGGAGGTCTACGCC
>DATNKQ010000530.1:0-13593 GCA_035603315.1 Thermoanaerobaculia bacterium | reverse complement strand
GCCGAGGCCTCCGTCGACCTGCCGCCTCCGCGGCCCGAATCCGAGTTCTTCAACGGCCTGGGCGGCTTCGTCGACGATGGGCGTGAATACGTCACCGTCCTCGGAGAGGGGCAGTGGACTCCCGCTCCCTGGGTCAACGTCATCGCCAACTCCAACTTCGGCTTCCAGGTCTCGGAGTCCGGCGCCGGCTATACCTGGGCGGTCAACAGCCGCGAGAACCAGCTCACCCCCTGGTCGAACGACCAGGTCAGCGATCCACCCGGCGAGAGTCTCTACGTCCGCGACGAGGAGAGCGGCCTGCTCTGGGGGCCGACGGTGCTGCCGATCCGCGAGCAGGAGTGGCCGTACGTCATCCGGCACGGCCAGGGCTACAGCCGCTTCGAGCACGCCTCGCACGGCGTGGCGCTCGAGCTGCTGCAATTCGTCCCGCTCGCCGATCCGGTGAAGATCTCCCGGCTGACCATCGTCAACCGCGAGAACCGTCCCCGGCGCCTGTCGGTGACCGCCTACGTCGAGTGGGTCCTGGGCAGCTCGCGTGGCGTCTCGGCGCCCTTCGTCGTCACCGAGATCGATGCAGGGGGGGGCGCCGGGAACGGGGCGATGCTGGCGCGCTGCGCCTGGAACAGCGACTTCGGCCACCGGGTGGCGTTCGCCGACCTTGGCGGACGGCAGACGGCCTGGACGGGCGACCGCGCCGAGTTCCTGGGTCGCAACGGCACCCTCGACCATCCCGCTGTCCTCGAGCGCGGAGACCGCCTCTCGGGCCGGGTGGGCGCCGGCCTCGACCCCTGCGGCGCCCTGCAGACGGTGGTCGAGCTCAAGGCCGGCGCGCGCGTCGACGTCCTCTTCCTCCTCGGACAAGGCGAGGGGGTCGAGGAGGCGCGGTCGCTCGTCGAGCGCTACCGCCAGGCCGACGTGGACGAGTTGCTGGCGGAGGTCGTGCGCTACTGGGAGGACGTCGCCGGCGCCCTCCAGGTCAAGACTCCGGATCGTTCGTTCGACCTGATGATCAACCGCTGGCTGCTCTATCAGACGCTCTCCTGCCGCTGCTGGGCGCGCTCGGCTTTCTACCAGGCGGGCGGCGCCTACGGCTTCCGCGATCAGCTGCAGGACATCATGGCCCTCGCCGTGGCGCGGCGGGAGATCGCCCGCGAGCACATCCTGCGGGCGGCGGGCCGGCAGTTCGTCGAGGGCGACGTCCAGCACTGGTGGCATCCACCCGGGGGCAAGGGGGTGCGGACCCACATCTCCGACGACCTCCTGTGGCTCCCCTACGCCATCCTCCATTACCTGGAGGTTACCGGCGAGGAGGGGCTGCTGCAGGAAGAGGTGCCGTTCCTGGCCGGGCCGCCGCTCGCCGCCGATCAGGAGGACGCCTACTTTGCCCCCGCCCTAGCAGAGGAGAAAGCCACGCTCTACGAGCACTGCGCCCGCGCTCTCGAGGCGCGCCTGGCGGTGGGAGCTCACGGCCTGCCACTCATGGGGACCGGCGACTGGAACGACGGCATGAACCGCGTGGGGCGCGGCGGCAAGGGCGAGAGCGTCTGGCTCGGCTGGTTCCTGCACATCCTGCTCTGGGAGTTCGCGCAGATCGCCGAGAAGCGCGGCGAGACCGCCCGCGCGGAGACCTGGCGCCGCCACGTCGCCGCGCTGGAGACGGCGCTCGCGGCCGCCTGGGACGGCGACTGGTACCGCCGCGCCTATTTCGACGACGGCACGCCTCTGGGGTCCGCCGGCGACGCGGAGTGCCGTATCGACTCGATCGCGCAGTCGTGGGCCGTGCTCTCGGGGGCCGCCGATCCCGGACGCGCGGCGCACGCCATGGGGGCCGTCGAGACCTACCTGGTGCGCCGCGGCGACGGCCTCGTGCTCCTCTTCACGCCGCCCTTCGACCGTTCGGCGCTCGACCCCGGCTACATCAAGGGGTACCTACCGGGCGTGCGCGAGAACGGCGGCCAGTACACCCACGGGGCGATCTGGTGCATCCTGGCCTTCGCCGCCCTGGGCGACGGCGACAAGGCCGGCGAGCTGTTCTCCATCCTCAACCCCATCAACCACGCCAGCACGCGGGCCGGCATCCAGCGCTACAAGGTCGAGCCCTACGTCACCGCCGCCGACATCTACGCCGAGCCCAACCACCTGGGCCGCGGCGGCTGGACCTGGTACACCGGCTCCGCCGGCTGGATGTACCGGGCCGGCGTCGAGTGGATCCTGGGCTTCCGTCTGCGCGGAGCCGTGCTCTTCCTCGACCCCGCCATCCCCCGCGCCTGGCCGTCCTACGAGATCGCCTTCCGCTACCACTCCGCGGAGTACCAGGTCACGGTCGAGAACCCCCGCGGCGCCACCCGCGGGGTGACCGCCGCCGAGCTCGACGGCAGCGCCCTGCCGCTGCGCGAGAACGGCACCGTGGACGTCGCCCTCGTGAAGGACGGCAAGCACCGCATCCGCGTCGTCCTCGGATAAGCGGGCGCGACTGTCCTCGCCCTGCCCTGCCCTCCTGGGTGCCAGCCTCTTCGGTTCCGCTTTACAAGACGCCATCTACTTCAATGGATCTCAGCCTTCAGAAGAGTTGCCGCTAGATAGGAAACGAGTCGGCCCGCACGCGATCCAAAGGGAACGAACGGGATTCATGAGGGCGAGCCGAGCTCCGGGTCGGTCGTATAGGAGGTCGAGACGTACACGAAGACAGAGACTGCCCTCGCACGGCTGGGCCGATCCAGCTGGGGGGTGAGTCTTTTGGAACAAGAGCTTCTGAGCAACGCCTAAGGCGGCTGGGCTGACTCGACAAACGGCAGCGCCGGTGGAAATGAGCCGCAGGGAAAAGTTGCCGACCGATCTCCCTTGCGCAACGAGGCTGCGGCGTCGCGAAAAACGCCCACGAACCACGCGTAGGCGTCCTGCAGCTCCCGCCGCGCCGCGCGGGAGATGGCATGGAAACTCGGTGCGGGGGACCTCGTCGGGAGCGCCGGAACATCGTGCGCGTTCTGCCTGCGAATCCCTTCAACACCCAGTGGCGCAGCCCCCTCGCGTTGGACAACAGCCTCAGCCTCGACTTCGCTCAGGAGGTCCCGAATTCGTTGCCGGATGTCGGACAGAGGCAAGTGCTTCCAGCACGGCAGCGGTGCAAGGGTGAGGGCTTCCGGTGTCGCGTAGCGAAGTGGGGCATAGCATTCACGGAGAGAGCGCGCGGCATACTCTTGAGTGCGGTCGAACCAGTGACCGACGAGCGGTTCGCCTTCGAGCAGAGCGTGGATTCCGTGGACTCCAGGCCAATCATGAGGCCGTGCTACCAAACCCTCTTTGCAGCCATGGGAGAGCAGGTACTTGAGACGTCCGACCTGAGCGCCCTCCTCTTGGCTCACCACTATGGCCTGATAGCGGCGAGCCCAGAATTTGTCTCTCCACTTGGCCATGCGGCCCACCTCCCGCGCCAGGTTCGAGTTCACGAAGCACATGAAACTGGCAAGCCGCTGTGCATCGGGAACCACTAGCAGGAGGTGGAAGTGGTTAGAGAGGAAAACCAGGCCGCATACTTCGACGGGGTAGAGGCGTTGGGCTCGGCCCAGCACACCCAAGACGACGTCTCGCAGCTCGGGGCTCGGTCGGAGGAGGAATCGGCCGTGAATCGTCCTGCAGGTGACCTCAACAAGGGCGCCGCCCGGCGGGATGAAGCGCAATTTTCGGCTCATGCCCTTACAGGACGGAAAACGGCCTTCGAATCTGTCGAGACTCCGTGAGATTCGGTGAGGTTCGGCTGGCACCTCTACCGGTGAAGGACGGCAAGCACCGCACCCGCGTCGTGCTCGGGTAAGCGCCGCGCCCGTCCTGGGTCCACGGCCACAAGGCCCGATTTAGCGGCCGGCGGCGCCGATTTAGTAGGCGTCGGCCCGATTTACCGGCCATCCGGCCGCTGGGCCGCCCATCGGGCCGATCTAGCGTTCATCGGCCCGATTTGGCGGCCATCGGCCCGATTTGCCGTTCATCGGGCCGATTTAGCGTTCATCGGGGCCGATTTCTGGAAAATCGGCCCGATCGGCGCCAAATTGGCACTAATTTTCTAAAAATCGGCCCGATTTTCTCTAAATCGGGCCGACGGCCGCCAAATCGGGCCAACGATCGCTAAATCGGGCCGATTTCCCTCCCATCGGCCCGATGAACGCTACATGGGCCCGATTTAGGGAAATTTCTCCCAACGGCGCCAAATCGGCATGATTTTTCGCTCGGGCGCCTCAGAGCACTGAGCGCGCTGAAGAACGAGGAGCGTCCCCTTTGTAGGACGCCGTGGCCGGGCTCTCCGCCGGGCGCCGGGACAGCTGACCGCAGGCGCCCTGGACGTCGCGGCTCCTGCTGCGGCGGACGCTGACGAAACAGCCGTTCTGGCGCAGACGCCCGGCGAAGGCTTGCAGGCGCGCCTCCGCGGGCTCGCGGAAGGCGGCCTGCGGATGCTCATTCATGGGGATGAGGTTGACGTTGTGGCGGCGGCGCAGGTCGCCCAGCCAGCCGGCCAGGCGATCGGCGTCCTCCAGCGTGTCGTTCACCCCCGCCAGGAGGACGTACTCGAAGAGCAGGCGCTCGTTGCGCTGGAGCTCCCAGCCGTCGAGCGCCTGGCGCAGGCGGGCGAGGTTCCAGGCGCGGTTGATCGGCATGGTGGCCGAGCGTACGGCGTCGGTGGTGGCGTTGATGGAGACCGCGAGCTGCGGCCGGGGCGTCAGGCGCGCCAGCCGCTCGATGCCGGAGACCAGCCCGGCGGTGCTGACGGTGATGCGGCGCGCCGACAGGCCGGCGCCTCCCGGATGGCAGAGGACGGTGATGGCGCGGTGGACGTGGTCGAGGTTGTGGAGCGGCTCGCCCATCCCCATGAAAACGAGGAAGAGGCGGTCGCCTCGCCACGGCCCCAGATGGCGCATGAGGGCCAGGACCTGACCGACGATCTCGCCGGCCGTCAGGTTGCGGACGATGCCCATGGCGCCGGTGGCGCAGAAGGTGCACCCCAGGGCGCAGCCCACCTGGCTCGACAGGCAATAGGTGACCCGCGAATCGCCGTCCGGGCGAGGCATGTGGACGGCCTCCACCCGCTGGCCGTCCGCGAGCCCGAGCACGAGCCGGGTGGCGCCGTCCTGTGAGGGATGGCGCTCGAGGATGGCGGGGAGCGAGAGGTCGGTCTCGGACTCGAGCCAGGCGCGGATCGGGCGCGCCAGGAACGGGCGGTCCGTCTGCCAGGTGCCGATCCGCTGCAGGCGGGCGAAGACGTGCGCCGGACGGCCCGGGCAGCCCCGCTCGGCCAGCTCCTCCGGCGTCTGCGCCCAGGCCGAGAGCGGCCCCTCCGGCTCAGGTGCCGGGCGATTCCACGGCTGCATGGCGAGGGCCGAGCCCGCTCACTCCTTGCTGATGATGAACTTGCCGAAGCTGACGCCGAGCTCGATGCCGGTCCCCTTGCCGGCGAGCGCCAGCGAGACCTCGCCCTTGGTCACCACGCCCGCCGAGGCCGCCTTGCCCGCCGCCGCGGTGGCGCCGCCGGTGGCGTAGGTCCCGAACAGCTCGTCGATGTCGGCGACCTCGGAGAACTTGCCGTGGCCTTCGCGGATCTCGGACCTGCCGGCGGTCAAGCCGCCGCCCTTGGCCTCGAGCTTGACCTTCGCCTTCTGGCCGTTGTCGCAGGTGATGGTCCCCGACCCGTGGGCGACCTTGTAGAAGGCCGACCACCCCTTGAGGGTGAAGGCCATCTCGCAGTCCGTCATCTTGCCGGACGCCCAGGCGGGCGCCGCGAGCGCTAGGGTAAGGGCTGTCAGGGCGAGAGCGATGTGTCGTTTCATGGCCGATCCTCCAGTCAGAACTCTACTGTGTGCCCAAGAGCGGAGCAAGAAACGCACCGCCCCTCAATCCTCCTCGTAGCTGATCTCCATCCGCCGCACCTTCCAGGCGGAGATGGCGAGGAGGGCCGCGGTCACCACGAAGAGGCCGGGCACGGCGAGCCAGGGGGAGGTCGCGTCGGCCAGGAGGGCGAACGGTCCCTCGGAGAGGTGGACGGGGCAGAGCGCCTGCAGGTAGTAGATGATCGAGATCTTCTTGAGCACTGGCGGCAGCAGGAAGTTGATGGCCTCCCAGCCGAAGACGACGACGGCCGGGATCGCCGGGCTCTTGAAGAAGAAGCCGAAGGTGAGGAAGACGGCGCCGTAGCCCAGGCAGGCCAGGAAGGTCACCGCCAGGTAGGCCATGAGGTGAGCGAAGCCGGGGCCGTGGAGGAAGAAGAGCTCCAGCCCGGAGTGCGGGCCGTAGGCGAGCGCGAAGGTGGCGAGCGTCGAGGCGCCGAAGAGGGAATAGGAGACGATGAGGCCGGTCAGGTACTTGGCCGCCGCCAGGACTTCGCGCCGGACGGGCGCCAGGAAGTAGTAGTGGAGGCTCCGGTCCAGCATCTCGCGGCGGATCAGGTTGCCGAAGATCTCGACGCAGCCGAAGAAGATCACCAGCCGCAGGAGGAAGGCCTGGTAGGTGATGGCGAAGGTCATCTTTGCTTCGGAGAGGTCGGCGGCGTCGTGGACGCCTCCCGGCACCACCGCCTTGAGGCCCAGGATGATGACCGGCATCAGGGCCAGGAAGTAGAGGCCGAAGGCGCGCTTGCCCAAGAAGCTCTTGCGGATCTCCAGCCGCAGGATGGCGGCCACCTGCCGCCGCCAGAGGCCCCAGGAGTGGCGTGAGCCGGAGCCCGCATTCGCCGGCAGGGCCGGGCTCGCCGCCGGGTTGGAGACGCTCATGACCGGCCTCCCGCGTTGCCTTCGATGAGGTACTGGTAGACGGCCTGGACGTCGGCGTCGTTGGGGGCGACCGACTCGATCGTCAGCCCGCTCTCGACCACCACGTCGTTGAGCAGGAGGTAGAAGCGGTCGGCATCCTTGGTGCGGACGAGGAGGCCGCCGCCGTCGTCGTCGATCTTCACCTCCACGACGTGGTCCTGCTCGAAGACGCGCGAGGCGAGGAGCGAGGGCCGCGAGCAGCGGACGGCGATCTGGATGGGGTGCGACTCCATCTCCTCGCGCACCCCCTCGATGTGGCCTTCGGCGACGACGTAGCCGCCGTTCAGGAGGATCACCTGGTCGGAGATGCGGTCGACCTCGTGCAGGATGTGGCTGGAGACGAGGATGTGGAGCCCGCCCGCCGCCAGCTCGGTGAGGAGACCGATGACCTCGGCGCGGGCCATGGGGTCGAGGCCGTTCAGCGGCTCGTCGAGGATCAGCACCGAGGGCTGGTGGGCGATCGCCTGCGCCAGCTTGATGCGCTGCCGCATCCCCTTGGAGTAACCGGCGACCTTGCGCGGCGCCGCCTCGGTCAGGTTCACCCGTTCGAGCGCCCGCGAAGTGAGGGCCTCCGCCTCGTCGCGGCCGATGCCGTGCACGCGCAGGTAGCCGGCGATGAACTGCCAGCCGGTCAGGCCGCGGGGGAAGGCGTCGTACTGGGTGGAGTAGCCGAGGTGGGGGAAGAGCTCCTCCGGCCGCTCGGGCGACATCCCGAGGACGCGGATCCGCCCCTGCGTCGGCCGCAGCAGGCCGACCATCAGGTTCATGAGCGTCGTCTTGCCCGAGCCGTTCGGCCCCACCAGGCTGGTGATCCCCGGCGGGATCGAGAGGTTCACCCGGTTCACCCCCAGGACCTCGCCGTAGAACTTGGAGACGTCCGCGAAGACGATCCGGCGGTCGTCGGGAGAGGCGCTCACCGCACCACCTCGTAGGCCCGCACGCGGCGGGCGAGCATGGCGAGGCAGGCGAGGGCGACGAGCCCCAGGGCGAGCCAGGCGGTCCACACCGGGATGCTCACGAGCGGGGTGCCGAAGAGGTCGGCGCGCACGATCTCGTTGAGCTTGCCCAGGCTGACGAGCGATCCCCACTCGGTGTCGAGGACGCGGTCCACCGCCTCGCCGAAGCCGCGGGTGACGAAGAAGACGGCGAGGAGGGCGATCCTGGCGACCGGCTTCCACTTCACCCAGGCGGAAAGCGCGAGGGTGAGGAGCGAGAGGACGAGGATCCACTCCCAGCAGGAGGCGAGGATGGCCCAGGCAAGGCCGGCATGCTCGAATCCCCAGGAGGTCCCCTCGAGCGACGTCTGGAGGAGGAAGAGGAGCAGGCCGGGGATCCAGGTGATGGCCGAGAGGAGGATGAGGAGGACGCTCATCTTCCCCAGCACGTACTCGCTGCGCGAGAACGGCCGCGAGAGATAGAGCGGCAGGGCGTTGTTGCGCACGTCGGCCGAGATGAGGCCGGGCCCGACGGCGAAGGCGAGGAGGAAGGCGAGGAAGCTCTGGGCGGTGACGAAGATGGAGAAGAAGGTGGCGTCGATCGGCACCAGCTTGTCGAGCGGCAGGTTGATCGCCTTCAAGGCCTGGAGGTTGTGGTGGAGATAGATGACGATCGCGAAGCCCAGCGGCGACAGCGCGCACAAAGCCAGGAAAGCGATGAAGGCCTTGCTCTTGAAGACCTCCTGATACGCATAGCGCGGCAGGATGAGGAACCGCGAGCGGGCGGGCGTGAGCTCGCCTTCGTAGCGCCGGTACGTGCGCTCATAGACCGCCATGGCCGCCCTCCATCGCCTGCAGGAAGATGTCCTCGAGCGAGTCGCGCTTGAAGTCGAGGCGGCGGATCTGCACCTGCCGCTCGGCGGCCAGCCGGTAGAGGTCGCGGACCTCGACGCCCTCGGGCAGCACCAGCTTCATCCGCTGCTTGCCGCTCCAAGCAAGCTCGCAGCCCAGCTCTTGGGCGGCGGCGGCGAAGGCGCCGTTGGGGCCGCCGTCGGCGCCCTCGGCGGCGGCCGTCGAGCGCACCTCCAGCTCGAGGAACTTGCGGTTCGCCCGCCGCTCCTCCTCGAGGTTGCAGGTGACGGCCAGCCGGCCGTCCTTCAGCACCAGCACCTCCTCGCAGCACTGCTCGACGTCGCGCAACAGATGCGAGGAGAGGATGACGTGCACCTCGCCGCTGTCGCGGATGTCGCGGATCAGGTGCAGCATGCGCTCGCGGGCCGGGGGGTCGAGCCCGTTGGTGGGCTCGTCGAGGAAGAGGAGCCGGGGGCCGTGGGCAAGGGCCTGGGCGAGCTTGGCGAGCTGCTTCATGCCCAGCGAGTAGGTGCCCACCGGCCGGTAGCGCGCCTCCCCCAGGCCGACGTAGAAGAGCGCCTCGTGGGCGCGTTCCATGGCCTGCCGGGGCGGCAGCCCCGAGAGCTCCGCCATCAGCCGCACGAAGCGCACGCCGCTCATGCCGGCGATGAAGGAGTCGTTCTCCGGCATGTAGCCCATGAGTCCGCGGATGGCCTGCGCGTCGCGGCGGATGTCGCGGCCGAAGATCCGCGCCGTGCCGGCGGACGGCGGATGGAACCCCAGGAGCGTGTGCAGGAGCGTCGTCTTGCCGGCGCCGTTCGGGCCCAGGAGGCCGATGCAGCGGCCGGAGAGCGCGGCGTCGATCCCCTTGAGGATCGGCCGCTTGCCGAACTTCACCTCAAGGCCTTCCAGCTCGACGATCGGCGGGGCCGCCGGCGCGGCCACCGCCACGGCGGCAGCCGGAACCGGCAGGCTGGCGATCACCGCGCTCTCCGTGGTGGACATCGGTAGTGCTACTCCCCCGCCCCTGCCTGGCTGGTCGCGCCGTGACCTGCCGCATCCATCATGCCGATCAGATGTCCGAAGCCGGCGAGCATCCCCATGTTCATCCCCAGGGGGCTCGTCTCGCTGCTGCTGGCGAAGAGGATGCGGTCCTCTTCGGCATAGGCGTAGACGAGGGTGGGGCCGGAGCGGGAGAGCGCCGCCAGCGACGGCGCCTGTGATGCGCCCGCCGTGTTGCCTCCGGATGCCCCCGCAGGTGCCAGGCTCTTCTGGGCCGAGGCCATCCTGCCGGCGATGCCCGCGAGGGGAGCCAACGAGGAACCCAGGTTGGAGTAGAAGAGGGCCGAGAAGTTCAGCTGCTTGTCGGCCGGCAGGAGCGACTGGAACTTGGACGAGCTCGCCAGGGTGTAGCCGGAGGCCCGCTGCTGGATGGCGCGGTCGAGGAGCGCCCGGCTGGGCGCCGCCACGAGATAGCCGTCGACGAAGACGTAGTCGATCTCGAGCTTGGGCTCCTCGGAGGTCAGGGTGTAGTAGGTGCGCCCTTCCGCCGCAGCGTTGGCGAGCGTCACCCCCGGCTTGCCCTCGGCCTTGAGCGAGTCGTTGAGCCGGCTCGCCATCTGCTCGAAGCTGCGCTCCAGAGCCGCCGGATCGTAGACCTCCGCCACCAGCTTCCAGGAAGGGGTGGGGAGGAGCGGCCCGTCGACCGCGAAGGCGATCTCGCCGCCCAGCGGCGCCGCCAGGTCGTGGAGGTTGAAGCCGTGCTCGGACTCCAGCTTGGCGAGCTCCTGCCCGAACTCGGGCATGCTGGCCAACAGCTCGTCGAGCAGGCTCACGGGGTTCTTTACGACGAACGAGGCCGCGAGGTTCGCGTCCGGCGAGATGAAGTCGAGGGCTCCCATCGGCGCCGGGGCGGCGAGCCACGAGGCGAGGCCGCGGCGGGGCCGGTCGAAGGTCAGGGCGGCGCGGGTCTCGCTCCGTCCATCCCCCTCGTGGCGATCGACGATGAAGTGGTCGAGGTCGAGGATGCCGAGCGCCTCCGCCTGTGGGCTCGGGGCGGCGCCGCCCTGCTTCAGGAGCGCCTTCAGGTCACCCGAGAAGAGCCAGCCGGCGCCGTCCTTGTAGGCTGACGCGACCTTGTCGTGGAAGGCGGTCTGGCGGAACGGGTTGGCCTCCGGGTGGTCGAGGATGACGCCCATCTTGGCGAGGCGGTCGGCCTTAACGGCGGCGATGAAGAGGTCGCCGTGGGTCCACAGGAGGAGGCCGTTGCCGGCGGCATTGCCGGCCGCGGAGGAATCGGCCACCAGGCGCAGCGACGTCTTTCCGGGGCGGCCCTGCCGGCCGTTGAAGGAGGCGACCTCCTGCTCGAGGCTGGCGTGGAAGGCGCCGGGATTGGTCACCTCGGCGAGCACCACGGGCCCGTCGGGGGTCACCGCCACCGCCAGCTCCGGCCCCAGGTAGCGGCCGAGGCTGCCGATCTGCTCGATGACGTCATGGAAGCGCGCGGCGCGGTCGCCGGTCGCCATGGTCTCCTCCCACCACTGCCGCAGGACCTGATTGTCCGCCAGCTTGGCGTCCAGCAGCCGCTGGGTGTCGGCCAGGCTGGCGGCGACGTTCGGCAGCGCCACGAAGGCCAGGGTGTCCGCGGGCGCCAGGTCGAGGAGCCGCGTCGAGTAGCGCAGGCCCGGCCGCGCCACCTGGCTGTCGACCTCCCGGCCCAGGTTGGCGAGCTCCGTCAACAGGGCGTCATAGCGCTGGGCGTCGCGGCTCCAGGCGATCTCCTGGCGGACCGGCACGCCGGCGACGCTGGCGCGGGTGGTGACCTGATCGCCGGGGTGGAGGATGCTGTCCATCCGCGCCTGCTTCACCCGCACCTCGCCCTCGACGACCGACACCCGCGATCCCTTGGTGCCGTGGTTGACGGCGAAGATGGTGCCGGTCACCGAGACCAGGCAGTCGGAGGTGGAGACGTAGAGGTGCTTCTGGTGCTGCTTGGCGGCCTGGACGATGATCCGCCCCTGGCCGAGGTTGATGGTCGTGCCGCCGTGGCGGACGTCGTAGGAGAGGCCCGCCCGCTCGCTCATCTCGATCCGCGAGCCGTCGGCCAGGCGCACCAGGGCGCGGGAGCCCTTGGCGGTGCGGATCTCGTCCCCCTGGCTCACCCGGTCGCCGGCGCCCAGCGGCACCGTGGTCTGGCTGGCCACCCGGTAGAGGCTGCCCTCGATCGACTCGACGCGGGCCTGTTGGCCGGCGGCGGGAAGCTGCTGGTAGAGGGCGAAGAGGCCGAAGCCCAAGGCCAGGGCGAGCACCGCCGCCAGGCTCGTCCACCAGGCCTGGCTGCGTCCGCCGCGGCGGACGGCCGCCGGAAGCGCGGCCGCGACGCCGGTCTGCGCCTGGCGGAGCGCCCGCCGGCAGGCGATGCAGCTCCGGGTGTGATCTTCGAGCAGCAGGGAACGGGCGGGCGACAGCTCGCCCGCCAGGTGGGCGGGGATCAGCCGCTGGTAGTCGTCGCAGGTGCGGAGGCTGCCGGACGAGCCGGATACCGGCTGGACGGACGCCGGCGGCGAGTCCGGGGCGGTCGCCTCGGGGGCCTGGCGCGACAGGCGCTCCCAGACGCGGGAGGCGGCTCCCGCGATCACGCGCGGATCGAGCGGCTCGTTCGCCACTTGGGCGACGGCGCGGTCGAGGGCGGATTCGTGGTTCTTCTTGAAACGGCTCATGACAGACCTCCTTCTAGCGACCCGAGCTCTTTCTGGAGCCGGTGACGCGCACGGTGAAGGATGACGGCGATCGAGGTCTGAGAGGCCCCCATCTGGCGGGCGATCTCCAGGTTCCCGATCCCTTCGAAGTAGCGCATGGCAAAGATTTCAGCCGAGCGGGGTGAGAGACGGGCGAGGGCGGCACGCAGGCGGCCGCGGAGGTCGCGGGCGTTCCATCGGCTTTCCGGCGCGACGGTCGACTCGTCGACGAGCTGGTCTTCGATCTCTTCGAGCTGGACGGCGCGGGAGCGCTTCTTCGCCCGCACGAGGTCCAGGGCGGCGTTGACGGCAGCGCGGTGGAGATAGCTGCCGGCGCCGTCCGCGAGGTCGAGGCCGTCTTCCCGCCGCAAGAGGCGGGTGAAGACGGTCTGCAGCACGTCCTCGGCATCCATGGGGTTGCCGGTGATGCGGTAGGCGGCGCGGAACACCGCGCCGTGGTGCTGCTGAAAGAGCGTCTCGAGCGCTGCCGGCGGTCGGTCGCGGACCGGGGTCTCCAGGGCTGCTTGCACGGCCTCCTCCTTTTCGTCTCCAGCCATGGAACGCCGCTCCGGGACAATTCTTACAACCGGCTCTCGAAACCGGCTGAGAGGAGGAGAGCTACACGCCCTCCACCGTCCTCAGGAACTCGTCGAGCAGCTGGTTGAAGGGCTCGGGGCGGTCGAGCTGCAGCCAGTGGCCGGTGCCGCGGATGAGGCGGACGGGGAGGTCGGCGACCAGATTGTGGAGGCTCACGGGGAGGCTGTTCCAGTCGCTGACCACCGCCAGCCGGGGACCGGCGTAGCGCGCGAGGAGGGGGAGCGGCTGGAACGCCAGGGAGCTCTCCATGGCGCCGATCAAGGCGTTCTCGTCGGTCAGCCGGAGGTCTTCGAGCACCCACTGCGCGGCCGCCGGGTCGGCGTTGACGAGGATCTGGCGGAAATGCCACTCGGTCTCGGCGAGCGGGTCGGCGCGCAGGGCGGCGACGAGCGACGCCGTCTGCTCGGCGGGGATGCGGCTCTGGTCGCCGCTGGGGTCGACCAGGAGGAGGCCGGCCACGCGCGCGGGATGGCGGCCTGCGTACTCGATGGCGACCGAGCCGCCGAAGCTGTGGCCGGCGAGGACGAAGCGCCGCAGGCCGAGCTGGTCGGCAACGGCGGCGACGTCGCCGGCGCAACCCGCGACCGAGTAGTCGCCGTCGTCGGCGGGGTCGGAGTCGCCGTGGCCGCGGAGGTCGAGGGCGATGGCGCGCCGGGCCCGCGGGTGGCGGCGGAGGTGGTC
>DATNKQ010000514.1:0-14396 GCA_035603315.1 Thermoanaerobaculia bacterium | reverse complement strand
CCACCCGCCGGGCGGCGCCGAGCGTTGGCCGCTCCCCGCCCAGGGGCTCCTCGGCCTCTTGGGCGGCCTGCCGCGGGGGGGCGCCGCGGGTTGGTCGATCGTCGCCTTCGACTCCGCCAGCCTGGGACGGGCGGTGGCGCTGGCTCCGGCGCTGGCGCGCCTGCTCCCGCCGGCGGCCACGCCTCCGGCCGGTCCCTCCCGGGCGCTTCGCCTGGGGATCTGGCTGCGGCCGGCGCCCGCCCTCCGCCTGGTCGCGGATCTGCGGAAAATCTGCGAGCAGGTCCCGCTGGTCGAGCGCCGGCAGGTGCAGCGCTTCCGCGATTGGGAGGCGCTCTTGACGCCCCTCGCCCGCTGCCGGCGGGCCGCCCTCCTGGCGGCCGGTCCGCCGGAGTCGTTCGCCGTTCGGCTCTCCGGCTGCGATTGACAGCGGTACCTGATTCCAATAGCTTACGCGTTTGGCTCGGTTGGAGGTTCGCATGCGGATTTGGCTCGATCAGGTACGCGACGAACCTTTCAGCTGGGATGAGACGGAGAGGATCGCACCCGAGTCGCTGGACCGCCCCGAGCTGCTCGAGCTGGGGCCGGTCCACTGGCGCGGCCAGGTGGTTTTTGCCGACCCCGGGTATTTCCTGCGGGCGCACCTCTCCTACGGGCAGGCCCTGGGCTGCATCCGCTGCCTGAAGACCACCGCCAAGCCGGTGAGCTCGGAGGTCGAGCTGATGATCCTGGTGGATCGGCTCGGGGAGCCGGGGGGCGAGCACGCGCTGCACGAGAGCGACATGGGCATTCTCTACGTGGCCGACGAGGTCCTGGAGACGCGGCCCATCCTCCTCGAACAGCTCCAGCTCAACATCCCCATGAAGCCGCTCTGCCGCGACGACTGCCGCGGCCTCTGCCCGGTCTGCGGGATCGACCGCAACACCGGCACCTGCTCCTGCGCGGAGCGGACGGTCGATCCCCGCTGGGCGGGGTTGGCCGGGCTCAAGGATCGTCTGGACGAGAAGGACTGAAACCACTCACAGAAGAGGCTGACGACCATGCCGAACCCCAAACGCCGCCACTCGAAGGCCCGCCGCGACCGCCGGCGCGCTCACGACGCCCTCGCTCAACCGGCCACCTCCACCTGCCCCAACTGCGGCGAAGCCAAGATCCCGCACCGCGCCTGCGGGAAGTGCGGCTACTACCGCGGCCGCCAGGTCATCGAGGGCAAAGAGACCTAGGCCGGCGCGGCCCGGGATCCGGGCAAGAAGCTTCCTGATCGTGCGGATCGCCGTCGACGCCATGGGGGGGGATTTCGCGCCGCAATGCGCGGTGGAGGGAGCCGTCCGCGCGGCGCGCGAAGACGGCGCCTCGATCCTCCTGGTGGGGGCGCGGACGCGGATCGAGGCGGAGCTGGGCCGGCTGGGAGGCCTCCGCGGCGAGCTCGTGGACCGCATCGAGATCGTCCACGCGGAAGAGGTCGTCGGCATGGACGAGCCGGCGATCACCCCCATCCGCAAGAAACGCCGCTCCTCGATCCGCCTGGCGGCCGAGCTGGTCAAGGAGGGGCGCGCCCAGGCGATGGTGACCGCCGGCAACACCGGCGCGACGATGATCGCCGCCAAGATGGTGATCGGTACCATCCCCGGCGTCGACCGGCCGGCGCTCGCCGCCGTCCTGCCCAACGCGGGCGGGCGGACCGTCCTCCTGGACGTCGGCGCCAACGTCGACACCAAGCCGACCCAGCTGCGGCAGTTCGCGGTCATGGGCCACTTCTACGCCCAGGAAGTGATCGGCACCCCCTTTCCGCGCATCGGCCTGATGTCGATCGGCGAGGAGGAGGGCAAGGGGACCGACTTGACCCGCGAGGTCTTCAAGGTGCTGCAGAAGACGGGCCTCAACTTCCTCGGCAACGTCGAGGGGCGGGACGTCTTCAACGGCACGGTGGACGTCATCGTCTGCGACGGCTTCGTCGGCAACGTGATCTTGAAGAGCGCCGAGTCGCTGGCGGAGCTCTTCGGCAAGATGCTCCGCGAGGAGCTCTCGCGCACCGGCCGCACCCGGGCCGGCTATCTGCTCGCCAAGCCCGCCTTCGTCCGCTTCCGCACCCGCACGGACTATAGCGAGTACGGCGCCGCCCCCCTCCTGGGAATCAACGGCGGCTGCTTCATCGGCCACGGGCGTTCCAACGCGCGGGCCGTGCAGAACGCCATCCGGCGCGCCGTCGAGTTCTCGGCCGCCCAAGTGCACGTCAAGATCCGCTCCAAGGTCGCCGAGCTGCAGAGCCAGGAGGACCGGCTCTTCCGCGAGGGCGGCGCGGGCGGCGCCAAGGAGATCTCGGCCGGATGAGAGGACGCATCCTGGGGACCGGCATGTCGGTGCCGGAGAAGGTGTTGACCAACGCCGACCTGGAGAAGATGGTCGACACCACCGACCAGTGGATTCTGTCCCGCTCGGGGATCCGGGAGCGCCGCATCGCCGGGCCCCACGAGTCGCTCTCCTCGTTCGCCGTGCCGGCGGCGGAGAACGCCCTGGAGATGGCCGGGGTGCGGGGCGCCGACGTCGACGTGGTGATCTGCGCCACGGTGACGCCGGACATGCCGTTCCCCGCCACCGCCAACCTGATTCAGCACCGCATCGGCGCCACCCGCGCCGCTTCCTTCGACCTCTCCGCCGGCTGCACCGGTTTCGTCTACGCCCTGGGCGTCGGCGAGCAGTTCATCGAGAGCGGCTGGGCGAAGACCGTCCTGGTGGTGGGGGGCGAGGTGCTGTCGAAGATCGTCGACTGGACCGACCGCGGCACCTGCGTCCTCTTCGGCGACGGCGCCGGGGCCGTGCTGCTGCAGGCGCAGGCGGACGACTCGCGGGGGGTGCTGGCGAGCGCCATGCACAGCGACGGCTCGCTCGCCGACCTCATCTACCTTCCCGGCGGCGGCAGCAAGCACCCGCCCTCGCGCGAGCTCTACGACAGCGGCCTCGCGTTCATCAAGATGCGCGGCAACGAGACCTTCAAGATCGCCGTGCGCTCGCTCGCCGAGGTGAGCGACGAGGTGCTGATCCGCTGCGGCCTCGCCCACCAGGACGTCGCCTGGTTCATCCCTCACCAGGCGAACCGGCGGATCATCGACGCCGTGGGCGAGCGCCTGGAGATCCGCGAGGGCCATACCTACGTCAACATCGAGCGCTACGGCAACACCTCGGCCGCCTCGATCCCCATCGGCCTCGACGAGCTCAACCGCGCCGGCCGCATCGCTCAAGGCGACATCCTGCTCTTCTCCGCCTTCGGGGCCGGCCTCACCTGGGGCGCCTCGGTGGTGCGCTGGTGAGCACCGCCTTCGTCTTCCCCGGCCAGGGGTCGCAGAAGGTGGGGATGGGAAAGGCGTGGGCGGAGGCCTCGGAAGGCTCCCGGCGGGCCTTCGAGGAGGCCGACGCGGCGCTCGGCTTCCCCCTCTCCCGGCTCTGCTGGGAGGGGCCGGAGGAGGAGCTGGGCCTGACTGCCAATACCCAACCGGCCCTCCTCGCGGCCTCGATCGCCGTCTACCGCGGCGTGGCTGGCGTCATCGGCGCGGCCGAGGCTGCCGGCCCCGACTTCGCGCCGGTCGCCATGGCCGGCCACAGCCTGGGCGAGTACTCGGCGCTGGTGGCCGCCGGCGCGCTCGACTTCGCGGAGGCGCTCCACCTGGTGCGCCGGCGCGGCGAGCTGATGCAGGAGGCGGTGCCGGTGGGGCAGGGGGCGATGGCCGCGGTCATCGGCCTGGAAGCGGAAGCGGTGGCGGCGCTGGCCGCCGAGGCCGCGGGGGACGGGCAGGAGGTCTGCGCCGTCGCCAACCTGAACGGGCCGGCGCAGACCGTGCTCGCCGGCCACAAGGAGGCGATCGACCGCGCCGTCGCCCTGGCGCGGGAACGGGGGGCGAAGAAGGCGACGCTCCTGGCCGTCTCCGCACCCTTCCACTCGCCGCTGATGCGGCCGGCGCGCGAGGCCATGGCGGGGCTCCTCGAGCGCGCCTCTTTTCGCGACCCGCGGGTGCCGGTCGTCACCAACGTGGACGCCGCTCCGGTGACCACCGCCGCCGCCGCCCGCGACGCGCTGGTGCGGCAGATCGACAGCCCGGTGCGCTGGGCGGAATCGGTCCTCTGGATGGCGGAGCGCGCCGGGGTGGGGACCTTCCTCGAGGTCGGCCCGGGGACCGTGCTCACGGGGCTCAACCGGCGGATCGTCCCCGGCACCCTCTGCGCCGGGCTCGGAGATCCCGACCTCCTGAGGAAGTTCCTCTCGATGGGGGTGCCGGCGGGGGTGGGGCAGGAGGGCGGGGGATGATGAGGCTGGACGGCAGGACGGCCCTGGTGACGGGAGCCTCGCAGGGAATCGGCGAGGCGGTGGCGCGGCTCCTCGCCGCCCAGGGGGCCAAGGTGGTGCTGGCGGCGCGCAACGCGGAGAGGTTGGGCGTGCTGGCGAGAGAGATCGCCGCCGCCGGCGGCCAGGCCCTGCCGCTCGTCCTGGACGTCTCGCGGCCGGAGGAGGTCGGGCCGGCGCTGAAGGGGCTGCCGGCCGACTTCGCGGAGATCGATGTCCTCGTCAACAACGCCAGCATCACCGCCGACAACCTCCTGGCGCGGATGAGCCTGGAGGACTGGGAGCGGGTGCTGCGCACCAACCTGACGGGCGCCTTCGCCCTCACCCGCGAGGTGGTGCGCGGCATGATGCGGCGCCGTTGGGGACGGGTGATCTCGGTCTCCTCGGTGGTGGGGATGATGGGCAATGCCGGCCAGGCCAACTACGCAGCCGCCAAGGCCGGCCTCATCGGCTTCAGCAAGTCGCTTGCCCGCGAGCTGGGGAGCCGCAACATCACCGTCAACGTGGTGGCCCCCGGCTACGTCGAGACCGCCATGACCGCGGGGCTGCCGGAGTCGAGCCGGGAAGAGCTCGCCGGGGCCATCGCGTTGAAGCGCCTGGGAACGGTCGCCGACGTGGCCTGGGCGGTGCTGTTCCTGGCCAGCGAAGAGGCGGGTTACGTCACCGGCCACACCCTGAACGTCTCGGGGGGGTTGTACATCTGACGGCGATCCAATCCAATGGACTCCGGCGCGCGCTTTGTGCTAGAACCGGGGCCGCATGAATCTCGAAAAGGAGGAGGGAGACCGATGGCGGTAGCAGACAAGGTCAAGAGCATCATCGTGGAGCAGCTCGGGGTGGATGCCGACGAGGTGACGATGGATGCCAGCTTCACCGACGACCTGGGGGCGGACTCGCTCGATATCGTCGAGCTGGTGATGGCCTTCGAGGAGGAGTTCGGCATCGAGATTCCCGACGAAGAGGCCGAGAAGATCAGCAACGTCAAGGAAGCCGTCCAGTACATCGAGCAGAACGCCGGCGACCAGAACTAGAGCCGCCAGCGACCACCCACAACCGCTCCCTAACCGTCCCCATCCGATTCCAAACATCTTGCGTTCCCCAGTGCGCCGCCGCGTCGCCGTCACCGGAGTCGGCCTGGTGTCCCCGCTGGGGGTCGGGACGGCGGAGAACTGGCGCGCGCTCATGGAGGGCGAGAGCGGCATCGGCCCGATCACCCGCTTCGACGTCGCGGAGTACCCCTGCCGGATCGCCGGCGAGGTCAAGGGCTTCGATCCCCGCAACTACGTCGACAAGAAGGACGTCAAGAAGAGCGATCTCTTCATCCACTACGCCCTGGCCGCCACCCGCTTCGCGGTGGACGATTCGGGGTTGGTGATCGACGAGAGGAACTCCGAGCGGGTGGGGGTCATCATCGGCTCGGGGATGGGCGGCCTGCCGCTCATTGAGACGATGCACAAGATCCTGACCGAGAAGGGACCGAACCGGGTCTCGCCTTTCTTCATCCCGGCTTTGATCGTCAACATGGCGGCCGGGCAGGTCTCCATCCACTACGGCGCGCGCGGTCCCAACACTTCTCCCGCCACCGCCTGCACCACCGGCCTCCACGCCGTGGGCGACGCCTTCCGGGTGATCCAGATGGGGGATGCCGACGCCATGATCGCCGGCGGCGCAGAGGCGGTGATCGGCCCCCTGGCGCTGGCGGGGTTCTGCGCCATGCGGGCGTTGTCGACCCGCAACGACGACCCGGCGCACGCCAGCCGGCCTTGGGACGCCGACCGCGACGGCTTCGTCATGAGCGAGGGAGCGGGGATCGTCGTGCTCGAGGAGCTGGAGTCGGCGCGCCGGCGGGGAGCGCCCATCTATGCCGAGATGATCGGCTACGGCATGAGCGCCGACGCCTACCACCTCTCGGCGCCGCACCCGGAAGGGGATGGGGCGGTGCGCTGTATGCGGGCGGCTATCGAGGACGCCGACATCGCCCGCGAGGACATCGGCTACATCAACGCCCACGGCACCTCGACGCCGCTGGGCGACCTCTCCGAGGTCCACGCCGTCAAGCGGCTGTTCGGCGACCACGCCTACAAGCTGGCGGTCTCCTCGACCAAGTCGCAGACCGGCCATCTGCTCGGCGCGGCGGGCGGCTTGGAGACCGGCCTGCTCGCCCTCGCCATCCATCATCAGGTACTCCCCGCCACCATGAACCTCGACCATCCCGGCGAGGGCTGCGATCTCGACTTCGTCCCCCACCACCCCCGTCCGGCCCGCCTCGACTACGGCATCACCAACTCCTTCGGCTTCGGCGGCACGAACGCGACGGTGGTGATGAAGCGTTACAGCGGCGATTGAGGCGAAGAGGTGGCGAGCCGCCGCTCCCGGCGCGCCAGCAGCTCCTCGTAGCGCTGGCGGCGCTTTCTCCCCATCCAGAACGGCGGCACGAACATGAGGATCGCCAAGAGCACCGAGACCACGGCGAGGTGTAGGTAGACCCGCGAGCGCTCGGGTCCGGCGGCCTGGAGGAGCGCGGCCGTGAAGTAGGTGTAGAGGACGTTGGGCACCGTGAGCCCGAGGGCGGTGGTGGCGAGGAAGGCGGCGGGGCGGACTCCGGCCAGGGCGGCGCAGTAGTTGACGAGGGCGAAAGGAAGGGGGAGGAAGCGCACCCCCACCAGCCCCCAGAAACCCCGGCGGGAAACCTCCCGCTCCACCCGTTTCAGCTTCCTGCCGCCGATCTGGACGACGAAGTCGCGCCCCAGGGCGCGGCCGAGGAAGTAGGTCACGGTGCCGCCCAGGAAAGTGCCGAGGAGGTTGTAGATCGAGCCCCAGACGGCCCCGAAGACGATCCCTCCGGCGATCATCATCGGGCTCGCCGGGGTCCCCAGCGGGCAGAGGACGACATAGGCCAGGAGGAGCGCCAAAGGCGCCCACCAGGCCTGCCGCAGCCACTCCCGCGAGGCCATCAGGGTGTGCTCGTTCAGGTACCCCTTGAGCGGCGTCAGGCGCAGGACGGCGGCGCCGACGACGAAGAGGCCGAGCAGGATGAGGAAGCGGACGAGAGCCTGCCGAGGCACCCGTCGCGCCGGCCGCGGGAGGGGGGAGACGGTCAAGGGGCCTTGGGGTCTGGGCTCGCCGGGCCGGCCGCGTCGGTGGGCGGGTCCAGGAGGAGGAATTCCCGCAGGTGACGGTCGAGGATCTCCTGGGAGCCGGGGTCCATGAAGTTCAGCCGCAGCTCGTTGATCACCATCACCTCCGCCCGCTGCCATTCCGCCCAGCAGTCGGCGCAGGAGCGCGCCTGGATCTCCTTGCCGAGCGCCCCGTAGAGGGGCGGCTTGGCGAGCGCGGGGGCGTCTGGACGGCCGCAGCGGGAGCAGGTGACGGTGGCGGGCAAGGGTGGAAAGGCTCCGGGCGGATTCTACACGCGGGCCGGCGCGGGCCGCGCCAGGGCGCCGCGGAAGTAGGCGATGGTCGCCTCGAGGCCCTGGGCGAGCGACACCTTGGGCTCCCAGCCGAGGAGCGTCCTGGCGAGGGTGATGTCGGGCTGCCGGGTCTTGGGATCGTCGACCGGCAGCGGCTGGAAGACGATGGAGCTCTTGCTCCCGGTCTGCTCGCGGATCGCCTGGGCGAACTGGAGGATGGTCATCTCGTGCGGGTTGCCAATGTTGACCGGGGTCGCGACGTCGGAGCGGAGCAGCCGGTAGATCCCCTCGACGAGGTCGTCGACGTAGCAGAAGGAGCGGGTCTGTCCGCCGTCGCCGAAGACGGTCATCGGCTCGCCGGTCAGCGCCTGCTGGACGAAGGCCGGCACCACCCGCCCGTCCTTGAGGCGCATGCGCGGGCCGTAGGTGTTGAAGATGCGGACGATCCGCACCTCCAGGCCGTGAGTCCGGTGGTAGGCCATCGCCATCGCCTCGGCGAAGCGCTTGGCCTCGTCATAGACGCCGCGCGGGCCGACCGGGTTGACGTTGCCCCAGTAGGTCTCCGGCTGCGGGTGGATGAGCGGGTCGCCGTAGACCTCCGAGGTCGAGGCCAGGAGGTAGCGCGCCCGCTTCGCCTTGGCGAGGCCCAGGGTGTTGTGGGTGCCCAGCGAGCCGACCTTGAGCGTCTGGATGGGGAGCTCCAGGTAGTCGATCGGCGAGGCCGGGGAGGCGAAGTGGAGGACGAAATCGACCTCCCCCTCGATCTCGAACGGCCGGCTGACGTCGTGTTCCCGGAAGTGGAAGTCGTCCCGCGCCAACAGGTGCTCGAGGTTCTCCTTGCTCCCGGTCACCAGGTTGTCGACGCAGGTGACGCGGTGGCCTTGGGAGAGCAGGCGCTCGCAGAGGTGGGAACCCAGGAAGCCGGCGCCGCCGGTGATGAGCGCGTGGCTCATGAAACCGCCGCTCCGCGCCGGCTCTTCCCGGCCCCCTTCTCGGGACGGCGCTCCGGACGCCCGTCGGGGCGGCCGACCGAGACGTACTCGAACCTCTCCGCCGCCATCTTCTCGGGCTCGTAGAGGTTGCGCAGGTCGATCACCAGCGGCCGCTTCATCAGCCGCCGCAGGCGCGGCAGCTCGAGCTTGCGGAACTGGTTCCACTCGGTGAGGATGACGAGGGCGTCCGCGCCGGTGGCGGCCTGGTAGGCGTCGGCGCAGAACCGCGCCTCCGGAAAGAGCGAACGGCAGGCGTCCATCGCCTCGGGATCGAAGGCGCAGACCTGGGCGCCGGCGTCGATCAGGCCGCGGACGATGGGCAGCGCCGGCGACTCGCGGATGTCGTCGGTGTCGGGCTTGAAAGACAGCCCCAGCACGGCGATCCGGCGGCCGGCGCAGCCCCCCATGGCCTGCTCGATCTTGCCCACCATGCGACGCTTGGTCGCCTCGTTGACCTCGAGGACGGCCTCGATGATGCGGAAGCGCTGGCCCTGGTCGCGGGCGATCTGCGCCACCGCGCGGGTGTCCTTGGGGAAGCAGGAGCCGCCGAAGCCGGGGCCGGGGTGGAGGAACTTGGGGCCGATCCGGCTGTCCAGTCCCATGCCGCGCGAGACCACCTCGACGTTGGCGCCCAGCGCCTCGCAGAGCTCCGCCACCTCGTTGATGAAGGAGATCTTGACCGCCAGGAAGCCGTTCGAGGCGTACTTGATGAGCTCGGCGCTCTCGACGTCGGTGATGACGAAAGGGACGTCGGCGGCGGCGAGCGGCGAATAGACGTCGAGCATGAGCTCGATCGCCTGGCTGTCGCGGCTGCCGATCACCACCCGGTCCGGGTGCATGAAGTCGTCGATCGCCGAGCCTTCGCGCAGGAACTCGGGGTTCGAGACGACGGCGAACTTGTGCTTGTCGTCGGTGCCGGCGCGGACGATCTCCTCGATCATCTTGCCGGTGCCGATCGGCACCGTGCTCTTGGTGACGATGACCTTGTAGCCGTTCAGGTGGGAGGCGATGGAGGAGGCCACCTCGCGGATGAAGGTCAAGTCGGCGGAGCCGTCCGGCAGCGGCGGCGTGCCGACGGCGATGAAGATGGCCGCGGCCTCCTCGATCGCCGGTCCCAGCTCGGTCGAGAAGCAGAGGCGTCCCTCGTCCATGTTCTTGCGCACCAGGGTCTTCAATCCCGGCTCGTAGATGGGGACCAGGCCCTGCGCGAGGGCCTCCACCTTGGCGCGGTCCTTGTCGACGCCCACCACGTGCATGCCGAAGTCCGCCAGGCAGGCGCCTGTCACGAGACCCACATACCCGCTGCCGATGACGCAGATCTTCATCGCTCGAACGCTCTCGATTCTTGCGCTTCCCGATACCAGGACACGAAGCGGCGCAGGCCCTCGCGGATCGGTACCTTGGGGGAGTAGTTCAGGAGCCGGGCGGCCTTGCGGACGTCGGCGTAGGTGACGGGAACGTCCCCGGGCTGAGCGGGAAGATATTCGATGCGCGGCTCGACGGCAAGCTCGGCGGCCAGGAGGCGCACGAGATCCGCCAGCGACGTGGTGTCGGCGCCGCCCAGGTTGAGGATCTCGAAGCCGGGCCCGAGGTCGAGCGTCGCCAGGAGGCCGTCGACGATGTCGTCGACGTAGGTGTAGTCGCGCCGGCTCGAGCCGTCGCCGTACATCGGCACGATGGCGCCGCGGTAGAGGAGGTCGGTGAACTTGTGGATCGCCATCTCCGGCCGTTGGGCCGGGCCGTAAACGGTGAAGAAGCGCAGGCAGGCCGTACGCAGGCCGTAGAGATGGTGGTAGTTGTAGCAGAGCAGCTCGCCGGCGCGCTTGGTCGTGGCGTAGGGGCTGATCGGCTGGTCCACGGCGTCGTCCTCGGCGAAGGGGATCTTCTCGTTGATGCCGTAGACCGACGAGGAGGAGCCGAAGAGGAAGAGGTCGGGCCCGTGGCGGCGGGCGGCTTCGAGGAGGCGGAGGGTGCCGATGCAGTTGACGTCCTCGTAGAGGATCGGCTCGCGCAGGCTGGGGCGCACCCCCGCCCGCGCCGCCAGGTGCACGACGGCGTCGAAGCGGCCGTCGGCGAACAGGCCATCGACGAGCGCTTCGTCGCGGATGTCCCCCTCGACCAAGCGGTAGTCGGACCGCGGCAGGAGGGGCGCCACGTTGCCGCGCTTGCGCGCCGGATCGTAGAAGTCGTTGAAGTCGTCGAGCACGGTCACCCGGTCGCCGCGGGCGAGCAGCCGGCGCGTCAGGTGCGAGCCGATGAAGCCGGCGCCGCCGGTCACCAGGACGTGGGAGGCCATGGGGATCAGACCGATGGCGGTCCGGCGGGAGGAGGCGGAGGCGATGGGGGTGGAGCGTTCGGGGGCGCGGCCGGCGGCTGGGTGTCCGGAGGCGTCGGCGGGGTAGGGGAGGTCGTCGGGCTGGCCGGGGCCGGCGAGGCAGGCGCCGCCCCCTCTCCCTGCCGCACCGTCTCCTGGTACCGCTTCTTGATCCCCGCCTGCTGGCGGCTGCGGATGAGCCAGCGCAGCATCCAGGAGTCGTTGACCCCGACGACGACGTCGTTGACCGCGTCGTAGATCTTGGGATCGTTGATGAGCTGCGCGGCGGTCCCCTTGCCGCTGTCGAGTTTCGTCGCCACCGAGTCGAGGCGGCGCACGATGTCGTGCAGCTCGGTGGTGACCTCCTGCCCGTACTGCGGGTCGTTGACCAGGCGCGGCAGGAGGCCCTGGCCCGCCTCGAGGCTGCCGGTGAACTTCCGCAGGTCTGCCGCCACCTGGTTGAGGTTGGCGATCGTCTGGTCGTAGCCTCGCCGCGTCGCGGGATCGTTCAGCAGGCCGGGCAGGAGCCCTTGGCCGGTCTTCGCCGTGGCGAGCACGGACTCGAGGCTGGCGACCGAGCCGGCCAGGCGGTCGGCGAGCTGGCGGTCCTTCAGCAGGCGGGGGAGGGCGCCGTCGCCGTGCTCGACCTCGTTGGCGATGCGGTTGACCGCGTCGAGGGTCGAGAAGAGCGAGCCTTTCATCTTCTCTCCCGAGGCGGAGTTGGTGGTCAGCTCGCCGATCAAGCCCTGCCCCTGGTCGATCCGTCCCAGGATGTTCTTCAGCTGGAACGAGATGGTGGAGACGTTGTCCATCACGTCCTCGCCCGAGGCGATGAGGGCGTCGACGTTGGTGGCGGGGGCCGTCGGCACCTGACCCTCGGCGGGGATGACGGGGAAGGCGGGGGAGCCGGAGGTGAGCTCCACGTAGCGGTCGCCCAGGAGGCCCAGGGTCTTGATCCGCGCCCGGGTGTCGGCCCGCACGCGCTCGCCATAGCGGCGGTCGACGCTGATCCAGACGCGGATGAACTTGCGGGAGGGATCGGGGGGCAGGATCACCTGGTGGACGGCGCCGACGCTGACGCCGTCGAGCTCGACGGGGTTGCCCGGTTTGATCCCGCTGACGGACTGGAAGTCGATGAAGTAGCGGCTCTTGCGAGTGAAGAGGTTGTTCTCCTTGCCGATCAAGAAGGTGCCGGCGGCGAGGATGGCCAGCGCCACGAGGATCACCAGCCCCACCCGCGCCTCGCTGCCCCTAGGCGGCATCCGCGTCCTCCTCGCGTCCGGCCAGGAAGTCGACGAAAAGAGGGTCCTCGCAACGGCCGGCGGCCTCCCAGTCGCCCACGAAGGCGAAGCGTCCGTTGGCCAGGAAGGCCACGCGGTCGCCCACCCGGCGGGCGAGGGCGATGTCGTGGGTGACGACGACGGCGGTCTTGCCGAGCTCCTCCTGGATGTTGCGGATGAGCTTGCCGATGGTCGCCGAGGTCATCGGGTCGAGCCCCGTGGTGGGCTCGTCGAAGAGCACCGCCTCGGGATCGAGGGCGAGCGAGCGGGCGAGCGCCACGCGCTTCTTCATGCCGCCGGAGAGGTCGGAGGGCATCTTCTCCTCGACGTCCTTCAGGCGCACCATGGCCAGCTTCTCGCGTACCTTGGCGCCGATGGCGTCGCCGTCCAGGTCGGTGTGCTCGCGGAGCGGGAAGGCCAGGTTGTCGAAGACGTTCATGGAGTCGAAGAGGGCGCCGCCCTGGAACAGCATGGCGACCCGCCGCCGCAGCGCCAGGAGGTCCTTCTCCGCCAGGCGGGAGATGTCGGTGCCGTCGAAGACGACGGTCCCCGCGTCCGGCTGCTCGAGGCCGTCGAGCAGGCGCAGGGTGACGCTCTTGCCGCTTCCCGAGCGCCCGAGGATGACCAGGCACTCGCCGCGCTGGACCTCGAAGTCGATGCCGTCGAGGACGACCCGGTCGCCGTAGCCCTTGACCAGGCCGCGGACCTCGTAGAGCGCGCTTGGAGCAATGGGCGCGGTCGAGCTCATGGCACCAGGTAGAACAGCTTGGTGAGGAAGAAGTCGGACACCAGGACGAGGATCGCGGTGAGCACCACCGTGTTGGTGGTGGCGCGGCCGACGCCGTCGGCCCCGCCGCGGGTATGGAGGCCATTGTAGCATCCGACGATGGCGATGAAATACGCGAAGAAAAAGGACTTGCCGATGCCGCTGGCGACGTCGGCGAGCTTGAGCGAGGAGAGGACGTCGTTGAGGTAGAGGGCCGGCGGCAGGTCGAGCTGGAGGACTGCGACGATCAGGCCTCCTAGGATGCCCAGGGCGTCGCCGATCACCGTCAGGGCGGGCAGCATCACCAGAGTGGCGATGAGCTTGGGGACGACCAGCTTCTTGACCGGATCGGCTGCCATCGAGCGCAGGGCGTCGATCTGCTCGGTGACCTTCATGGTGCCGATCTCGGCGGTCATCCCGGCGCCGATGCGGCCGCCGACGATCAGCGCGGTCAGCACCGGCCCCAGCTCGCGGACGAGCGACTTCGAGACCACCGAGCCGATGTAGTACTTGATTCCCAGGCTGGGAAGGCTGAGCGCGGTCTGCAGCGCCATTACCATGCCGGTGAAGATGGTGGTGACGCCGGCGACCCCCACCGATCGTACGCCGATCTGCTCCATCTGCACCACCCAGAGGTCGACCTCGTAGGGGGGCCGGACGAGGGCGCCGAACGCCTGCCAGGTGAGCAGGCCGAGCTCGCCGGTCGTCTGGTTGACCTGGCGCAGCTTCACCGGCGGATGGGCAGCCAGAAGAGGGCATGGGAGAGCCCGAGCCCCAGATCGGCCGCCGCCAGCGGATAGAGGCCGGAGAGGCCGCCGCCGGTCAGTGCCGCGGCGAAAAAGGCGAGGGCGCCGGCGATGCGGCCGGCGACCGCCACCGCCACGACGCCGCTGTAGCGGCGTGGGTCGCGGGCGGCGAGGACGTAGAGGGCGGCGAGCATGGCGAGAAGAGTGGCCAGGATCCAGAGGTAGAAGGCCTGCCCGGGCAGCGGCAGGTGGAGCAGGCGGGCGGGCAGCCCCGGCGCCGCCACCATCAGAGCGGCGAAGCCGAGATCGTAGGCCGCCCCCACCAGCAGACTCGCTTCGAGGAGCGCCAAGTAGCGGAAACGGCGAGCGAAACGGGCCGTGACGCTCATGGGGCGGCATTCTAGCAGGGGGCATGCCAGGGCTCGGACGCCAGGGCCGCGGCGGCGGCTCCATTGGGGCCTCGCTCCGCTTCTTCGGGGGCGCGCCCGGATCGTCTGCTACTGCGAAAGCAGGAGGCAGGCGCTGCCAGTCGCTTCGCGAGGCCCAATGGAGCCG
>DATNKQ010000510.1:0-5319 GCA_035603315.1 Thermoanaerobaculia bacterium | reverse complement strand
ACAGCGAGGTCGACGACCCGACGATCACTCAGCCCCTGCTCTACAGAAAGATCGAGGCGCACCCGCCGCTGTGGAAGATCTACGCCCGCGAGGCTGGCGTGGCGGAGGCGGACGGCGAGGCGCGGATCGCGGAGTTCCGCGCCGAGCTCGACCAAGCCCAGAAGCAGGCCCTCGAGCTGGAGAAGAAGCCCACCCTGCGCACCCTCCCCCCGTACTGGGATCCCTACGTCGGCGGCCGCTACAAGCCGGAGTACGAGGTGCCGACGGGAGTCGAAGGGGGCGAGCTGCGGCGGATCGCCGAGCGCCTGACCGCCGTCCCGGCGGCCTTCACGGCGCACGAGAAGATCAAGAAGCTCCTGGAGCAGCGGGCCGAGATGGGACGGGGCGAGCGGCCGGTCGACTACGGCATGGCCGAGGCGCTGGCCTTCGGCACCCTCCTGGCAGCGGGGGTGCCCATCCGCTTTACCGGCCAGGACAGCCGGCGCGGCACCTTCAACCAGCGGCACTCGGTCTTGATCGACGTCGAGACCGGGGCCGAGCACCTGCCGCTCCAGCACGTCGCCCCCGAACAGCCGCGCTTCGAGATCTACGACTCCATGCTGTCGGAGGCGGCGGTGATGGGGTTCGAGTACGGCTACAGCCGCGACTACCCCGAGACGCTGGTCCTCTGGGAGGCGCAGTTCGGCGACTTCGCCAACGGCGCCCAGGTGATCATCGACCAGTTCATCACCGCCGGCGAGGACAAGTGGGGGCTGCTCTCCGGGCTCGTCCTCCTCCTTCCCCACGGCTACGAGGGGCAGGGTGCGGAGCATTCGAGCGCCCGCATGGAGCGCTACCTGCAGCTCGCCGCCGAGGACAACATCCAGGTCTGCCAGCCCTCGACGGCAGCGCAGTACTTCCACCTCCTGCGGCGCCAGGCCCTGCGCAAGTGGCGGAAGCCGCTCGTCGTCTTCACGCCCAAGAGCATGCTGCGGCACAAGGACTCGTCCTCGCCGCTCGCGGAGCTCGGCCGCGAAGGCTTCCTCACCGTGGTGCCGGACCCGCTCGTGGCCGAGGGCCAGCGCCTGATCCTCTGCACCGGCAAGGTCGGCCACGAGCTCCGGCGCGAGCGCGAGCGGCGCCAGGACGAGTCGACGGCCATCGTCTTCCTCGACCAGCTCTACCCCTTCCCCGAGAAAGAGCTGGCGGCCGAGCTCGCGCGCCATCCCCAGCTGCGCGACGTCGTCTGGGTGCAGGAGGAGCCGGCCAACATGGGAGCGCTGTCTTCGGTCCTGCCGACTCTCCAACGCCTCGCCGGCCGCTCATTTCGCTCGATCAAGCGCTCGGCCTCCGGCAGCCCCGCCACCGGCTCCGCCAAGGCGCACACCCTGGAGCAGAAGGTGCTGCTCAACCTGGCGTTCGCACGCTAGGGCGCGAAACCGCCGCGCCGCTCCTGCGTAATGGGAGGCAGGAGGTCACCAGACAATGTTCGGAATCGCCGCGCTCTTCCTGCTCTTCGCCGTCGCCGGGGGCCTTTTCCTCGCGCTCGCGCTGGTGGCGGGGCTCGTGAAGCTGGTCTTCCGGGTTGCGCTGCTGCCGGTATTCCTCGTCGGCGCCGTCCTGAAAATCGTCCTGCTGCCGCTGCTGCTCCTCGTCGCCCTGCTCGTGGTGGGGCCGGTGCTCCTCGTGGGAGGCGTGCTGATCCTCCCGGTGCTGATCCTCGGCGGGCTGGTCTGGGCCGGAGCCCATGTGCTGGCGGCCGTCTAGCCTCGCCCTTCCATCACCTCAGGATCGGGCCGACGACGACGCCGGGAATCCTCGCCACGAACTCGGCGCCGAAGGCCTGCGAGGGGGTCCAGCTCCCGGGTTGGACCCTTCCCGCGAGGGCCAGTTCGACCGCGGCGACGGCGGAGACTGCGGTGAAGGCGTAGGCCTCGGGGGTCTCCAAGGTGGAGGTCACGACGGCGCTGGCGGCGTTCCTGACCTCGCCCCAGAGATAGGTTCGGCCGCTCGCCCGCGCCTCCTCGCCGGGGCCGGTGACTCTCTTATCGACGCGCCGCTGCAGGAACCTCTTGACCGGCATCCAGCCCAGCAGGGGCAAGAGCGGCGAGAGGCGCCGGGCGCGGCGGATCTGCGCCGGCGGCGCTCCGCTGTAGACGCGGATGTTGGGGATGCCGGTCGAGCGGTAGGCGGTGGCGACGTCGCCCCAGGGGATGGTCATCGTCCAGCGCCGGCCGAGCCGGCCGCCGAAGTCGATCTCGCGGGAGTCGAAGGCGAGCGGCACGGGCACGATGCGGCCGTCCCGGCGCACGGCCCCGGCGGCCGGCAGGCTCTCGATCATCGTCTTGAGCGTGCCGCGGCTCAGGCCGGGGCGGTCGGAGGCGAAGGCGAGGACGAGCTGAGTGGCGTCGGGGAGGGCCGCGGCGAGGCGCGCCGCCAGGCTGTCGCTGGGGACGACGTCGAAGCCCACCCCCGGCAGGAGAGCGATGCCGACTCGCCGCGCCGCCTCGGCGCGGGCCGGATTGAGCAAGGCCTCGAAGACGGCGATCTCGCCGGTGATGTCCAGGTAGTGGGCGCCGGCCGCCAGGCAAGCGTCGACCATGGGGGCGCTGGTGAGCACGAACGGCCCGGCGCAGTGGAGGACGGCGGCGATGCCCACGAGGCCGGCGCGGGCGGCGGCGGCATCGTCCAGCGAAAAGACGCGGCTGGCGAGCTCCAGCTCGCGGGCGAGGTCGTCGATGGCCGCGGCGTTGCGGCCGGCGAGGATGGGCTGGAGGCCGCGCCGCGACGCCTCGCGGGCCGCCAGCTCGCCGGTGTAGCCGTTGGCGCCGTAGATCATCCAGGAGGTCATCGGGAGGCTCCTCCGCTCGTCGCGATCGTCGAGAGCGCCGCCGCCGGCCGCCGAGTGGCGGTCAGCGCTTCGCGCGCCGCCACCACCCGGCGGAGCGCCTCGTCGCGGTCGGGCGCCAGGGCCGTCAGGTGCCCCATCTTGCGGCCTGGGCGAGGCGTCGCCTTGCCGTAGAGGTGGAGCTTGACCGCAGGCGACCGGCAGGCCGCCACCCAGTCCGGCTCGCCGTCCGCCCAGAGGTCGCCCAGGAGGTTGGCCATGGCGGCGGGACGCAGCAGCTCGGTCGCGCCCAGCGGCAGACCGCAGATGGCGCGGAGCTGCTGCTCGAACTGGCTGGTGACGCAGGCGTCGAAGGTCAGGTGTCCGGAGTTGTGGGGGCGCGGGGCGAGCTCGTTGACGAGCAGGCGGCCGCCGCGGGTGACGAAGAGCTCGACGCAGAGGACGCCCACCACGTCGAGCGACTCGAGCACGCCGCGGGCGATGGCGGAGGCCTCGCGGGCGAGGCTCGGGGGCAGGTCGGCGGGGGCGATCGAGAGGTCGAGGATGTGGCGGCGGTGGCGGTTCTCGATGACCCCGAAGTCGGCGAGCTCGCCGTCCAGGCCGCGCGCCGCGACGACCGACACCTCGCGCTCGAAGTCGACCCAGGCCTCCAGCACCGCCTCGGCGGTCCCCAACCGCTCCCAGGCGGCGGCCGCGCCGTCGAGGGTCGAGATCACCTCCTGCCCCTTGCCGTCGTAGCCCCAGCCGGCGGTCTTCAAGACGGCGGGAAGGCCCAAGGCGGCGAGCCCGTCCTCGAGCTCGGCGAGGCCGTGGACGGCGGCGAAGGGGGTGACGGGGAAGCCGGCGCCGGCGAGGAAGCGCTTCTCGCGCAGGCGGTGCTGGGTGGTGTGGAGGACCGCCCCCGCCGGCCGCACCGGAGCATGCTCGGCAGCGACGGCCGCCGCCTCGGCGGCGACGTTCTCGAACTCGAAGGTGACGAGGTCGACCCCGCGCGCGAAAGCGCGGACGGCGTCGAGATCGTCGTAGCGCGCCTGCACCTCGCGGTCGGCGACCTGGCCCGTCGGGGTGTCGTACTCGGGTGAGAAGGTGTGGACCCGGTAGCCCATCCGCCGGGCGGCGATGGCGAACATGCGCCCGAGCTGGCCGCTGCCGAGGACGCCGACGGTGGCGCCGGGGAGGATGGGCGGAGCCGAAGGGCTCAAGGCAGCGACTCGGCGCGGACCGCCGCGGTCTGCTCCTCGGCGAACCGCTCCAGGCGCTGGCGCAGCTCGGGGCGGCCGACGGCAAGCATGCGCACGGCCAAGAGGGCGGCGTTGGCGGCTCCGGCCTTGCCGATCGCCAGCGTTCCCACCGGCACTCCGGCCGGCATCTGCACGATCGAGAGGAGAGAGTCGAGCCCGTTCAAGGCCTGGCTCTGAACCGGCACGCCGAGCACCGGCAGGAGGGTCTGGGCCGCCACCATGCCTGGCAGGTGGGCGGCCCCGCCGGCGCCGGCGATCACCACCTCGATGCCGCGCCCGGCGGCGCCGGTGGCGAACTCCCGCAACCATTCCGGCGTGCGATGGGCGGAGACGATCAGGCACTCGTGGGGGACGCCGAAGCGCGCCAGCATCTCGTCCGCATGGCGCATCGTCTCCCAGTCGGACCGGCTGCCCATGACGATGCTCACCAGGGGCGGCGCAGGAGCGGCGGCGGTCGCGGGCATCGGCAGCGAAAACTTAGCATACGGAACCCTCGGGAAGCGCCCCCGAGGCCGGCCGCGGCGGGAAGTAGCGCCCGGACCTGTGCCGGGCGAAGTTCCAATTGAGAGTAGCGCCCGGACCTGTGCCGGGCGCAAGGGCGGGAGCCGGGCGATGGCCCGGCTCCCGCGCGAGGAAGACTCTGTCCTAGTGGCCCTGGTCGTGCGGCACGGACACCGTCACCGTCGTGCTCCCGCTGCTGCCCACGCTGTCGCTGCAGAAGATGGTCACCGTGTAGATCCGGCCGTTGCCGTTTCCGTTGCGTTCGGCCCGGAGCTGCACGTCGTGGGCATCGACCACCACCCAGTCCGCCGACGTGCCCTCGTTGCTGGTGACGGAGAGCGAGCAGGTCACCGCCCCCGCCGCGCCGTCGCAGGAATCGGTGGCGGTGTAGTTGATCGCCACGTTCTTCATCTTGTGGTTGGGCGGCCAGAGGGAGGAAGGATTGGCCGAGACGCCGGTGAAAGTGATGGCGCACGACCGGAAGCTGAGGTCGCCCATGAGTGTCGGGGTCGTGTCGCCCACGAGGGTTGCGGCGCCGGTCGCGGGGTCGATGGTGAAGATCTGGCCCACGTCGCCGTTGCCGCCGAAGAGCACGCCGTCCGTCGGGCGGACGCCCAGCGAAGTGTAGAAGTCCACCGTCGCCACCGAGGTGAGGGCGGCGCCCGTGGCGGGATTCAGGGTGTAGAGCGTGGGCGGGCCGGGCACCGTGGCGCTCTCGTACAGGGTGCCGTTCGGCGCGAAGGCGATGCT
>DATNKQ010000506.1:0-11319 GCA_035603315.1 Thermoanaerobaculia bacterium | reverse complement strand
GGGGGGCGGCGCCCGCCTCGTCCTTGGGCAGCGCGCCCAGGTCGACGACGTCGAAGCCGGTGACCTTCTGCTGGCTGCGGCCGTCGTAGACCTCGAAGTCGGCGGCGGTCAGGCCGCGCACCGGCTTGCCGTCCTTGTTGATGACGGTCACCGGCACCTCGACCGCGGTGACCGAGGTGGCCTCGTTGAAGGCCTGTTTCTCGCCCCAGGCCAGGGCGCCGGTCAACAGGAGAACGGCGGCCAGGGCCGCCATGGCGATGCGAGTCTTTCTACCCACGTGAACCTCCCGCCTTCGCTACCAGGAAGGCAATCGAGCTGGTCTGGATGGCGCCGGCCGCGCCGGTCAGGGTGACGCGGAGCTGGTACTCCCCGGGCGGCAGGGCCGGGGGACGAAAGGTCGCCGTCCAGCGGTCCGGCAGGGACGCGCCGCCGCGCTCGCGGTCGCCCAGGGTGAGGTCGCCGCTCGGCAGCTCCTTGCCGTCGCCAGCGACGATCTTGGCGTCCGCCTGCACGTCGCCCTCTCCCAGGTTGTAGGCGACGAGCGAGAGCCGCGCGTCCTGCCCCGGTCCCAGCACCGGACGGGAGGCCGGGATGTAGGGCTCCTGCTGCGACAGGAAGGGATAGGGGACGTCCTGCGGCTTGCCGCGCTGCACCTCGCGCGCCAGGAGCCAGCGGCCGGCGGGCTCGGGGAAGAAGGGCGGCAGCAGCACCGGGCCGGCGGCGGCGAAGGCCGGCACCTGGAGCGCCACCGCTCGCAGGCTGTAGGCGCCGGTCTTGCCGTTCTTGACCAGGACCCGCAGCGAGTAGTCGCCGGGCGGCAGGTCGAGGTGGCCGAAGAACTTCAGGCCGCTCTTCCTGAGCGTGGCGCCCACCTTGGCGAGATCGAGGCCCAGGGTCTGGGTGAAGAAGTCGCGGACGGCGCCCCCGGAGTCGATGGCATAGGCGTAGATCTCGGCCGGCAGGGTGTCGCCCGGGTGGTCGGCCAGGAGCCCCGGGCCGTCGATCTCGATGAGCAGCGGCACGTAGGCGAGCTCGCCCGCGCCGACCCGGAAGGGCGCCGCCAGGACAGCGGATTGGATCGTCCCGCCCTGCTCGCCGGAGACGATGGTGCTGCCGGTGTCGAGCAGCCGCTCCAGAGGGTTGCGCTGGGCGAACGGCTTGGGGGCGTAGTAGCCCGGCCGGAAGACCACCCGCGTGCCGCGGGGAGCGTTCTTGAGCTCGACCTTGAGCGGGTGGTAGGCGCCGTCGGCCTTCAGCTTCTCGGGCTGGATGCTCAAGAGATAGGTGACGCTCGTCCGCTTGAGCATCTGCCCCATCGCCGCCGACAGGTCGTTGAAGTTCTGATAGAGCTCGCCGCCGGTCTCCTTCGCCATCAGCAGGAGCCCGTCCTGGCCCGAGGCCCGTTTGCCCCCCAGGTCGCCCGAGCCCCGCAGGCCGCCGATGTCCACCGCCTGGACGACGCAGTCGGCGCGGCGGAACGCCTCGTACATCTTGCCGAGGACGTTCAGGCTGCGGGTGCTGCCGTAGCGCTTCTCGGTATCCACCATGTAGGGCTCGTCGAGGGCGGAGGAGTTCATATCTTCGACCTCCGCCTTGTCCGTCGAGCCGGTCAAGAGCGAGCTGTCGAAGCCTTCGGAGAGATAGACCACCTCCTTGCGGCCCTCGACGCCCGCCATCAGCTTGGCGAGGTCGGACATCGACCGGCTCAAGGCGGTGATGCGGTTGGCGAGGTCGGTGCGGTTGGCGCGGTCCGAGGAGGTGGACATGAGGGAGAAATCGGTCAGCAGCGCCTCCTCGCTGGTGCCGTGGCCCTCGGTCACGGCGTCGGTCAGCGGCTGGCCCTGGCCGGGCGCCGCCCCGTTGGCGGGATTCGTCTCGGCGACCACCAGCCGCAGCGGGTCGCGGGCGCGCTCGCTCTTCTTGGACGTGCCCAAGGTGGCCAGCGCGGCGTCGATCTGCCGGCGGTCGGAGGTGAAGCCGAGCACGAGCTGCGGCCCCTGCGCCGTGCTGTAGGTGGCGACCGCCACGAGGTCCGAGGGGTTCAGGGCCTTGAGCACCAGCTCGCTCGCCACCTGGCGCGCCTTCAGGATCGACTTCGGCTCCGCGAAGGAGAAGTCGAAGAGCAGGAGGAAGTGGCGGCGGGCGGCGATCGGGAGGGTGGGCAGCGCGACCGCCGTCCGCGGCGCGGCGGCGAGATCGACGACCTCGAAGCTGGAGACCGCCTGCTTCTTGCGCCCCTCGTAGACCTCGAAGTCGGCGGCAGCAAGCCCGCGCACGGGCTCGCCGTCGCGCACCACCTCGACGGGGATCTCGATCGAAACGACCTCGGTGGCCTCGCCGAAGCGCTGGGCGAGGGCGGGCGGCGGGCCGGCAGCGGCCGCCGTCCAGACGATGGCGGCAGCGGCTGCCGCGAGCTGGCGTTTTTTCAGTGTCATTCCTCTCGCCTCTCTAGTGCAGAATCTCGCCGTTGACCAGGAACGGCACGGAGTTTACCCGCTTGCGGCCGGTCGTGGGGTCGGTGACCGCCACCCGCAGCACGTAGTCGCCGGCCTTGAGGCCCGTCGGCTGGAAGGTCGCGAGGAGCTTGTCGACGCCGTCGATCCCGGTCGCCGTGCGCTCGAGGACGAAGAGCTCGCCGCCGTCCTGCAGCACTTTGCCGTCGGCGCCGAAGACCTGGCCGTCCACCCGCAGGTCGCCCTTGCCGAGGTTGTAGGCCACCAGGCAGAGCTGCGCTTTCTTCTGGCTCTGGAGGGAGGGCTTGGCGGCGGGCACGTAGGGCTGGCCGTTGACGGTGAACGGGTAGACGACCGATTCGGCCTGGCCGTCGCGGGCGCGCTCGCGCACCAGGACCCAGCTTCCCGGCGCCTGGAAGAAGAGCGGCGGCAGGAGCTCCGGCTTGGCCTCCTGGTAGGCCGGCACCTCGATCATCTCGGACTCGACGCCGGTCTTGCCGGTGGCGGCGTTGCGCACCAGCACGCGCACCCGGTAGCGGCCCGGCCCGAGGTCCAGATGCCCGTAGTACTTGAGGCCGGTCGAGAGCATGGCCTCGCGCCCCTTGGCGATGTCGAGGCCCACCATCTGGGTGAAGAAGTCGCGCATCTGGCCCCGCTCGTCGGTGACGTAGGTGTAGAACTCGACGTTGAGCTTGTCGCCGGTCTGCCCGGCGAGCAGGCTCTTGCCTCCCACCTCGATGATCACCGGCACGTAGGACTGCGCCGGGCCGGCGCGGAACGGGGTCACCAAGAGGCTGATGGCGAGGTCCTTCTTCGGGGTGGCGCTGGCGATGCCGTCCGAGGCGAGCAGGGTCTTCTCCAGCGGATCGAGCTGCTGGAACGGCCGCGGCGCGAAGTAGCCGGTGCGATAGGAGAGGCGCGCCCCGGACACGTTCACCTTGACGCGCAGCCGGTGGTACGAGCCGTCGAGCTTCAGGTCGGAGCGCTGGAAGGTCAGCAGGTAGGTGACGCTCGTCCGCTGCAGCACCCGCTCGAGCTGGTCGCGCAGGTTGTTGGCGTCCTTGAACAGCTCGCCGCCGGTCTCGTGGGCGAGATAGAAGAGGGCCTCCTGGCCGGTCTTGCGGTTGGAGCTCGTGGAGTCGGTGTCGCTGATGTCGCCGTCGGTGCGCAGGCCGCCGATGTCGACCGCCTCGATGACGCAGTCGGCGCGCCTAAAGCGCTCGAGCATCTCGTTGACCGCGTTCTGGATCTCGGTGTTGCCGTAGCGGTTGTCGGTGTCGACCCGCTCCTGATGGCCGAACGCGATGTCGAAGTTCTCCTCCTCGGCCTCGGCGCCGATGGGGTCGCGGCCGAGCAGCAGGCGGCCGTCGAAGCCCTCGGAGAAATAGATGATGTGCTTGCGCCCGTGGACGCTGTCGAGGGCCTTCGCCATGTCGCCGAGAGAGCGGGTCATGGCCTTCACCTGGTTGATACGGAAGAACTTCTCGCTCTTGTCCGCCGCCTTGCTGATCGCCTTCAGGCTCTCCAGGAGGTCGGCGTCGGCCGCCGCGCGCTGCTGGCCGAGCTCCTCCTCGGCGCCCTGCGACTGCTTGGAGAGGAGGATGCTCGAGACCGGCTGCTCGATGACGAAGCGCAGGGGATCGACCCGCTGCACGCCCTGGTTGAGCTGGCGCGCTCCGAGGGTGTCGATGGCCCGCGCCAGCTGGGCGCGGTCGGGGGTGAAGGTGACCACCAGGCGGGGGCCGTAGTCGACCGAGAAGGTGGCGACCGCCGCCAGGTCGGCGGGGCGCAGGGAGTGGAGGAGGAACTCGCGCGCCGCCAGGCGCGCCCGGAGGATCGCCGTGGGATTCGAGAAGGAGAGGTCGAAGAGGAGCAGGAAGTGGCGCCGCGCGCTCGACTCCAGCTCGTCGCTGGAGCGCCCCGCCGGCGTTGCCGGCATGACCGGAGCGGCGGGCCGGGCCGCATCCGCGGGCGGCGAGACGACGTCCAGGTCGACGGCCTCGAAGCTGGTGATCGGCTGGCGCGAGCCCTCGTCGAAGACCTCGAAGTCGGCGGCTTTCAGGCCCCGCACCGGCTGGCCGTCGCGGCCGACGACGTTGACTGGGACCTCGATGGCGAGCACCTGCGCGGTCTCCTCGAAGCGCTGGTCGGCGGGCGGGCCGGCGGCGGCGAGCAGAAGGAAGAGAGCGGGACCAAGAACGATGAACGATCGCTTGAGCGCCTTCATACAAGGCCTCCTACGGGGGGGACGCCGCGAAGAGGGGGAACGGGGAGAGGGGAGCGAAGAAGAAGGTCCACGCTGCTCCGGCCTGCCTGCCTTAGGCCGCGGAGCGCACGGGAGACGGCGACGCGCTGATTCACTTTGCCAACATACGGGCGAACTCGCGTGCCTCCGGATTGGTGGCATCGAGCTTCAGGGCACGCTCCAGGTGGTGCCGCGCCTTGATCATGTCGCCCAGCGCCAAGTATACCTTTACGAAGCCCAGTTGGACCTCGGGGAGCTCGGTGTCCTGTTTGAACGCCCGCACCATGTAGTCGAGCGCCTTCTGGGTGTCGCCCTGCGCCAGCGCCACCTCCCCCTCGTAGATGAAGAAGTAGGGGTTGGTGGTGTTCTCGGCTTCGATCTTCGACAGCAGCTCGGCCGCTTCCTTGGTCCGCCCGAGCTGCTGGTAGGCGCGCGCGACGTTGGTCAGGATGAGGGAGTTGTCGGGGCTCGCCTTCAGGCCCTGCTGGTAGGCCTCGAGCGCGCGGTCGACCTGGTTCATGCGGGCGTAGCAGACGCCCAGGTTGTTCAGGGCTTTGTCGAAGGTGGGAGCGATGCGGGTGGCGATCTCGACCAGCCCCTTGGCCTTGGCGACGTCGCCGGCCAGGAGCGCCTCGGCCCCCAGGTTGTTGTAGTAGTGGGCCGCCGCCGTCAGGTCGTCGATGGGCTTGAAGTTCTTGTAGGCCTTCGGGCGGTAGGGCAGGAAGTCGTAGGTCGTCAGCTTGCCCTTGACGTAGACGCCGGAGACGATGTGCCCCTGGCTCACCACCAGGCCGGCGCGGCGGTTCCACTTCTGCAGGTCGGTGACCTCGACGTAGAAGGGGTTCAATCCCTCGGCCCGCCCGATGCCCACGAAGAGGTTGACGAAGGAGAGGCAGTTGCCCTCGTGCGCCTTGTAGGTCTCGACGGCGTCGCGGGTGGGCAGGAGCGAGTACTGGAGCTCGAGGCGGTTGAAGATGAAGTCGCGCACCGCGTCGACCTTCTCCTGCTCGTCGGCGCCGGCGTGGAACTTCTCTTTCAAGGTGGCGCGGATCTCGGCGTCGAGCTCGAACGGCACGACGATGCCGGCGGCGTCCGCTCCCATCTTCTTCTCGTACTCGCCGCGCACGAAGGCTGCGGAGTCGAAGGGCGCGTACTGCGTGCAGCCGCCGAGCCCCAGAGCGAGGAGGAGCGGCGCGGCCAACCGCGGACGGCGTGCGGCCTTCATGCGAACAGGATAACAGGGAACCGCAAGATCGCCGCTGCGATCCAAGGCATTGGATCGGCCTCTTCAATCCACTGAATCCCGTCTGCCAACTGTTGTCGACGAAGCTGGATAAATCTTTCTTTTTCTGTGACTTACATCTGTAGGGCAACAGGGCGTTTTCGTGGCACCCCCCTTGCTTGACCGCTCCTTGGAATGTCCGATACACTCACCAGCCATCAGTTCGGTCAGCTAACGCGAAAGGAGGTGTTGCGCACGGATCCTGACGTGTTCAGCGTTTCTTTCAGGAGTCTCCTCCCAAGTCCGGGAGCCGACTCATCTAACCACCTGAAGAGGGAGGTTTACCCGATGAAGAGCAGCAACCTTTGGGGGCGTGCGGTAGTCGTCGCCGCGCTCTTGCTGTTGGTCACAGGCGGTTCCGCCTTGGCCCAGCTGGAGAGCGGCAACCTCTACGGCACCGTCTCCGACACCAAGCACGCCGCCCTGCCGGGGGTCACCGTGACCCTGTCGGGCAATGGAGCGCCCATGGTGCAGGTGACCAACGCCCAGGGACAGTTCCGCTTCCTGAGCCTGGCGCCGGCCCGCTACAACCTGAGCGCTCAGCTCGAAGGGTTCTCGACCGTCGAGTACCCGAACATCTCCATCGCCGTCGGCCGTAACACCACCATCGAGGTGACGTTGCAGCCGGCGATCGAGGAGACCATCACGGTTACCACGGAGAGCCCGCTCTTGGACGAGCGCAAGATCTCCGCCGGCTCGACGGTCACCAAGACGGAGCTCGAGAAGATCCCGACCTCCCGTGACCCGTGGAGCATCCTGCAGCAGGTGCCGGGCGTTCTCACCGACCGCATCAACGTCGGTGGCAACGAGAGCGGCCAGCAGTCCGCGTACGTCGGCCCCGGCTCCGGCGGCGACCAGGCCGTATGGGCCGTCGACGGCGTCGTCATCACCGACATGGGCGCCCTGGGTTCCTCGCCGACCTACTACGACTTCGACGCCTTCGAAGAGATGCAGGTCACGACGGGCGGCACCGATGCGACGATCGCCACCGGCGGCGTCGTCCTCAACATGGTGACCAAGCGCGGCACCAACGAGTGGCGCGGCTCCGGCCGTTACTTGGACACCCGCGACAGCTGGCAGTCCAACACCTCGTTCAACACGGGCGAGCTCGGCAAGCCCGGGCCGTGGAACACCACGGGTGCGGCGGCCAACGGCAGCGATCCCGGTGGACCGCACGCCCAGAAGTCGTTCAAGCGCGGCAACCGCATCGTCGACGTGAAGGACTACGGCGGCGAGGTCGGCGGCCCGATCGTCAAGGACAAGCTGTGGATCTGGGGCGCCTGGGGCACGCAGCGGGTCTCCCTGCTGACCATCGCCGACGTCAGCGACAAGACCCAGCTGGCGACCACCAACGGCAAGCTCAACGCCCAGTTCACCTCCAACAACTCGGCCACCGCCTTCTACCTTAACGGCAACAAGCAGAAGCAGGGGCGCAACGCCGGTCCCACCCGGCCCCAGGAGACCACCTGGAACCAGACCGGTCCGACCGACGTCTACAAGGTCGAGGACACCCAGATCTTCAGCTCGAACTTCTTCCTGACCGGGCTCGCGTCCTACGTCAAGAGCGGGTTCTCGCTGACGCCCCAGGGCGGTCTGGACGTCAACACCAGCCTCGACAGCGCGTTCGTCTTCCACAACAGCTTCCTGCTCTACGACACGGTCCGTCCGCAGCACCAATACAAGGTCGACGCTTCCAACTTCTTCAACACCGGCAGCGTCAGCCACGAGCTCAAGTTCGGCGCCGGCTACCGCGATGCCAAGGTCACCTCGCTGTCCCGCTGGTCCGGCTTCGGCCTCCAGCTCGACTACTACACGACCTACGGCACCGCCTTCAACATCATCGAACTGACCCGTGACGCCATGCCGGCGTTCAAGCTCGAGTACAAGGACGTCTACGCGCAGGACACCCTGACGTCGGGCAACCTGACGGTCAACTTCGGTGTGCGCTACGACACCCAGGGCGGCAACAACCTGGCCGAGAGCGTGCGCGCCAACCCGGCGTTCCCGACCCTCCTGCCGGCCCTGCACTACAACGGCGGCACGATCGGCTACACCTGGAAGAACCTCACCCCGCGTCTGGGCCTCACCTACGCCCTCGGGGCGGAGCGCAAGACCCTGTTGCGGGCCAGCTACTCCCGGTTCGCCGATCAGTTGGGCGGCGGCACCGCGAGCTTCCTGAACCCGCTCTACCCGGGCTCCTACAACTACTACTACTACGACGACAAGAACAAGAACGGTCTGGCCGATCCTGGCGAGGTCCTCATCGGCCTCGGCCCGGCCCTGGCGCCGAACCGCACCTACAACCCGTTCAATCCCGGCGTCGCCCTGCAGTCCAACAGGGTCGATTCCGGCTTGAGCGCTCCGACCACGGACGAGGTCCTGCTCAGCGCCGAGCACTCGTTCCTGCCGGAGTTCGTCGTCGGCGTCAACCTGACCTACCGCAAGCTCAACAACCTGCTGCAGACGACCGACCTGGTCTTCGACGGCAGCGACGCCTTCTCGGCCGCCAACGTGTTGACGGTCGGCCGGCCGGCGACGCGGAACGACTACGTGGCTCACGTCCGCACGGGAGTTCTGCCCAACGGACAGACCTACAGCTTCACCACCTACGAGGTCAAGTCCGGCCTGAGCAGCCGCGGCGGCTCGTTCCTCTTCAACAGCAACAACTCCCAGACCTACAAGGGAGCGTCGTTGAACTTCAACAAGCGGCTCGCCAACCGCTGGATGCTGCGCGGTAACTTCAACGTCCAGGATTGGAAGTGGAACGTCAACGACGGTGCGTTGCCGGATCCCACCCACTTCCTGCCGGGCGGGCTGAATGGCGACGACGTGCTGCAGGGCTCGGGCACCGGCTCGGGCTCCAAGGGCGCCGTCTACATCAACAGCAAGTGGTCCTACAACGTCAACGGCCTGTACCAGTTCGGTCCCGACCGTCCGTGGGGCTTCAACGCCGCGTTGAACGCCACCGGCCGCCAGGGCTATCCGGACCCGTACTTCCGCCGCGTGACGCAGCCGAACAAGCCGGGCTTCGAGTACGTCCTCATCCCCGGCGGTCCCGACAAGTTCCGCAACGCCGATGTCCACGTCCTCGACGGTCGCATCGAGAAGGAGTTCACCTTCAGCGACTTCGGGATGACGATCGGCGTCGACTGCTTCAACATGCTGAACGAGTCGTACGTGCTGCAGCGTCAGGTCCGTCTGAACTCCGCCAAGGGCGATCACGTGCTGGAGATCCTCTCCCCGCGTATCTTCCGTCTCGGCGCGCGGTTCAGCTTCCGCTAGTACTTTCAAGCACCTGCAGTCCACAAGCCGCCGGGGGCGACCCCGGCGGTTTTTTTTGCCTCCGTGAAGCGTTAGACTCCTTGCCGCCTCGCCCGGGGGCGGATCGGCCCGGGCGACCCCGATGAACCCGCACAAGGAGGACTCGCCATGTTTTTCCGTGGTCATCAAGCAGCCATCCTGGCCGCCGTGCTGTTGCTGCTCGCCGGCGCGCCCTCGGGCGCGCAATCCTGGGCCGGCAGGGGGCGCCTGCAGGGGGACGTGACGGATCCCCAGGGCAAGCCGGTCGAGAAGGCCAAGGTCACCTTCCTCAAGGGGGAGGGCGAGCACGCCTCCGGCCCCGCCCCGATCTACACCGACAAGAACGGCAAGTGGTCGATCCTGGGCCTGGTGAGCGGCCCCTGGCGCGTGCTGATCTCGAAGGAGGGCTACCAGAACTCCGAGGGCAGCGTGCAGGTCAACGAGTTCGTGATCGCGCAGCCCATCCACGTCCAGCTCAAGGACATCCCCAAACAGGTGCAGGAGCAGGCCAAGCAGAAGTCGCAGGGGCAGGAGGCGGTCGAGGCGATCGAGCAGGGCAACAGCCTCCTGCAGGCGGGCAAGTTCGCGGAGGCGCGGGCCGAGTACGAGAAGGCGCTGCCCAAGCTCGAGCCCGCCAATCAGCCCGCCGTCCTCCGCGGCGTCGCCCGCACCTACTATGAGGAGAAGAACTCCGGCAAGGCGATCGAGACCCTGAAGTCCGCGCTGGCGATCCAGCCCGACGACGTCGAGACCTTGAAGCTGATCGTCAACCTCATGGTCGCCTCGGGCCACGAGCAGGAGGCCAAGGTCTACATGGCGAAGCTGCCCCAGGGCACCTCCGTCGATGCCGACAGCCTGCTCAACATGGGCATCACCGCCTACAACCAGGGGGTCAAGGGGAAGGGCAACAAGGAGAAGCTCGGCGAGGCGCTCGCCGACTTCGACCGCGTCGTCAAGGAGCACCCGGACAGTGCCGACGGCTACTACTACCGCGGCCTCGTCTACCTGGCGCAGAGCAACATGGCGGCCGCCAAGGCGGACTTCCAGAAGGTCCTGGAGGTCAATCCCAACTACCCAAAGGCCGCCGAGGTGAAGGAGTTCATCAAGTCGCTGTAACCTCGGAGGGAGCCCGCCCCGTCACTCGGCGTCCCCGCCGGCTCGCGATCGCCGGGATCGCCGCGATCCTGGCGATCGCCGCCATCGCGGGGACGACCGCGTGGCTGCACGGCCGGCCGGGCCCTCCCGGAGCGGCGGCGGCCGCGCCGCGCTCGTCCGCCGCCGATTCCAGGGTGGCGCTGCCGGCCCATGCCGGGCCGTTTGCCGCCGGCGCCGACGTCGTCCTCATCACCATCGACACCCTGCGCGCCGACAGCGTCGGCTTCGCCGGCACCGGCAAGGTGTCGACCCCGTTGCTCGACCGCCTGGCCGCCGGGGGACGGGTGTTCACCGCCGCCCACGCCCACAACGTCATCACCCTCCCCTCCCACGCCAACATCTTGACCGGCCGTTATCCCTTCCAGCACGGGGTGCGGGAGAACAGCGGCTTCGTGCTGCCGGCGGCGGTGCCGACCCTGGCGACCCTGCTCGCCAAGGCAGGGTACGCGACGGGCGCCTTCGTCGGCGCCTATCCGCTCGACTCGCACTACGGGTTGAACCAGGGCTTCCAGGTCTACGACGATCACTTCCCCCGCGGCTCGAACCCCGACGAGTTCACCATCGCCGAGCGCCGCGGCGACCAGGTGGTGGCGCCGGCCCTGCGCTGGTGGCAGGCGCAGAAGGGGCGCCGCCGCTTCCTCTGGGTGCACCTCTACGACCCCCACGCGGCCTACGAGCCGCCGGAGCCGTTCGCCAGCCGCTACCGGGCGAACCCCTACCTGGGCGAGATCGCCGCCGCCGACTCCTTCCTGGCGCCGCTCCTGACGCCGCTCCTGGAAGGCCGGGAGCCGCCGGCCCTGGTGGTGATGACCGGCGATCACGGCGAGTCGCTGGGGGAGCACGGCGAGCTCACCCACGGCCTCTTCGCCTACGAGGCGACGCTC
>DATNKQ010000505.1:0-2715 GCA_035603315.1 Thermoanaerobaculia bacterium | reverse complement strand
CGGCTCCCCAGCCGGCAGGTCGAGGCGGACGAAGAGCTCGTTGGTCCGCACGAAGGCGTCGAACAGGACGCGCAGGTAGAGATCGGCCCGCTGGCTCTGGTAGGCGCCGAGGACCCGCCGCTTGGCGGCGACGGCGGCCGGGGAAAGGGGAAAGATCGACCACGGCTCGCGGGCGAGGCGGCGCGGCGGCAGCAGGGGGTGGTGGGGGGCGAGGAGGAAAGGGAACGGAAAGCGGGCGGCATGGACGAGGTAGCCGAGGAGCCGCGGCCGCTGGCCGGAAGCCGCGACGGCGGCCAGGGTGATGCGGCAGCCGGCGCTGTGGTCGGTGTGGGAGTCGAAGGGCGCCGGCAGGATGACGACGGTGGGCCGGGTCCGCGCCAGCACCGTGCCGAGGTCGGCGAGCAGGCTGGGGAGCCGATAGGGGGCGCCCGGCGAGAGCGCCGCGCGGTAGGGCACCGCCGTCCGCCCGGTGCCGGGCGCGCGCACCAGCTGGCCGGGGGCGTCGAGCATCCGCTTGAGCCCGCCGTCCGGGTAGCCCAGCAGGTAGAGGTGGTCGGCGGCGACCCCCAGCAGCGCCATGGCGGCCTGCGCCTCCTGGATCCGGCGGCCGCCGAGCGCCAGGAAGGCGGCGGTGCGCGGCTTGACGCCGCTCTCCAGGATGCGATTCGAGGTGCGGTTGTAGTCGCCCGCCGTGAGGTAGCAGACGGCGACCTCCGCCCCCGCCGCCAAGGCGGCGGCGGCATAACCCGCCGCCCCGATCGCCTCGTCGTCGATGTGGGGGGCGACGATGAGGACGCGGTCCGCCGCTACCGGCGGCGGGGCGACCGGCAGGGCGGAAGCGGCGGCCGCCACCGCGGCGGCCGGCGTGGGCACCGCGGTCATGCCGCCGAGGACCAGCGCCCAGGCGACCGCCGGCACGAGCGCGAAGCGGGCGGCGGGGTTAATGGGGTTGCCCCTTCTCCGTCCGCTTGCGGATCACCAGGCGCACCGGCACGCCGGCCAGGTCGAGCTCTTCGCGCAGGCGGTTCTCGAGGTAGCGGCGGTAGTGGGAGTTGCGCGGCAGCGTGCGGTTGCAGAAGAGCATGAAGGTGGGAGGGGCGGTCGATACCTGCGTCGCGTAGTAGAGCTTCCACGGGCGGCCGTGCTCGGCCGGCGCCTGGACGCGGTGGACGGCGGCCTCGAAGATGCGGTTGACCTCGGAGGTGCTGAGCTTGGTGCCGTAGGCGGCGAGCGCGCGGTCGATGGCCGGGAAGAGGCGGTCGACCGCGCGGCCTGAGAGCGCCGAGGTGTTGACCCGGGCGGGCGCCGCCAGAAGTTGCGTCAGGCGCTCCCAGCTGGTCTCCAGATCCTCGCGTTTCTCGGCGTCCAGGAGGTCCCACTTGTTCATCGCCACCACCGCCGCCCGGCCCAGCTCCCAGATGGTGCCGGCGATCGCCAGGTCGCCGCTCGTCACCCCCTGGCTGGCGTCGACCACCAGCACCGCCACCTGGGCGCGCTCGATCTGCCGTCGCGCCATCATCACCGCCAGCTCCTCCGGGGCGCCCGACATCTGGCTGCGGCGGCGGATGCCGGCGGTGTCGATGAGCAGGTAGGAGCTGTCGCCGCGGGTGATGAGGGTGTCGACCGGATCGCGGGTGGTGCCGGCATGCGGCGAGACGAGCGCCCGGGGCTGGCCGGCGATGCGGTTCAGGAGCGACGACTTGCCGACGTTGGGACGGCCGACGATGGCGACCGCGGGAACATCGGGGAGCGGCGCCGCGGCCACCACCGGCAGGGCTGCCGCGAGCGCCTCGCGCAGGTCCTCGGCTCCTTGCCCGTGCTCCGCGGAGATGAGGAGCTGGGGATCGATCCCCAGGCGGTAGAACTCCGGGAAGCGCGCCCGCGCCTCGCGGGTGTCCCCCTTGTTGACCACCAGCACGGCCGGCTTGCCGGACCGCCGCAGGTGCTCCCAGACCGCCTCGTCGGCGCCCGTCGGCCCCTCCCGGCCATCCACCACCAGCAGCAGCAGGTCGCTCTCGGCGACCGCCAGGAGCACCTGCTCGTTGAGCCCCAGGGGATCGTTGCCGGGCACCAGGCCGCCGGTGTCGATGAGCTGGACGGCGCGGTCGCCCGCCAGCGTGGCGATGCCCGTGATGCGGTCGCGGGTGACCCCCGGCAGGTCGTGGACGATAGCCTTGCGGCTCCCCAGCAGCCGGTTGAAGAGGGTCGATTTGCCGACGTTGGGACGGCCGACGATGGCGACCGTCGGCGTGAGCGCGACGCCGGAGGCGCCGGAAGGGAGGGCGGACGCGGCTTCCGGCGCCGGCGCGGCGGCCGTCAACGCCGTCTCCGCGGCCGGGCACGGACGGGCCGCTTCTCCGCGCCGCCGGCGCGAGGAGATTTCGGCGATGCTGAGGAGCCGGTGGAGCGCGGCGGTTTCCCCGCCGGGGGCGCCGCGGCCGTAGCGGCCGTAGCGGCCAACCGGAAGTCGAGCCCGCGGTGCCGGAGGTCGACCCCCGTGAGCTCGACCTCCACCGGATCGGCGAGCTGGAAAACCTGGCGGCTGCGCTCCCCCACCAGCCGGTGGGCCTCGGGCTCGAAGACGTAGTAGTCGTCGCCCAGGGTGCGGATGGGCACCAGGCCGTCGACGTAGTAGCCGTCCAACTGCACGAAGAGGCCGAAGGCCTGGACCCCGGTGACGCGGCCGCGGAAGCGCTCGCCCACGCGGTCGGCCAG